>JAVBSU010000227.1:0-15707 GCA_031556555.1 Christensenellaceae bacterium | reverse complement strand
CGCCACCTGCATTATCGTGCCGTGCGACTCGGCGAACTCCACGGCTTTGTCCGACAGTAGAAAGCACAGTATGAACGCCAGCGCAAAGGTTATAAAGATGCGGGGGTTTTTGTGCCACTGGCGGAAGTTGTAAGCGCACACCGTCGCGGCCTGCCGTATCCTACGCATGCTTTAACTTCCTCCTTATGCTGAAGGCGTACAAAAAACCGCAGATAAGTATTAGCTCTCCCAAAAATATGAGCGCCCCCCACGAGCCCCACATAAAACTCTCCATGCCCGGGTTGAGCCACTCGCGCGGATTTATCATATATATATCTTTCAGGTAGCGCTCGCTCAATATGAGCAATACGTAGCACAATATGAAGGGCGAGCAGTACGCCATGTACCTGCTCATGGTCGCCGACGCCAAAAATCCGCCCACAAGCGCCCACAGGCAGCCGTTGGCGAAAAAGACAAGCGCGCGCGTCATTACGTCTATGAACACGGTAGCGCCTTCGTTGCCCATTGTTTCATACTCCATCCCGTAATCCATCATGTAGCTGTCCACGGCGTCCGTCTCCTCCATTTCAGGCACGGGCGTTTCCATGGGAATAAAGAGTATGGCGAACACGGCAACTGTCACGAGCACGCCTATGGCCAGCGTCAGCCCGCCGGACAGCGCTGTTGTGAGAACTTTGCCGCGCGTATAGTCGTTCGGGCCGCTTCGGGGAAGGTACAGCGTAAGGTACCTGCTTTTGTAGTCGTCCACAAAGGCGGGCGCGAAGGCCAGCACGCACAGCACGGGCAGCGCCATGAATACCACCTCGGAATTCAGCCCGCTGAGCGCGAGCGTTACAAAATAGCCCTTGTCTATTAATTCCATTTCACCGTTGTAAACGGGAAGGATCTCGCTGAACGCGCCAAAAAAGGCCGCTATGCAAAGGCCGCATATGCCTGCTATGAAGCCCCACGACGTGAGGGCGCGTTTTAAGTCGGTCTTTAATGCGTTCAAAAATAGACCTCCGCTTATTCGGACGGGCGAAGGCCCTGTTTTGTTTCATTGTAGATGTACGATGTGGGCATTTGCCCCTACAATGTCTTTGCTACACAACCACGTCTATGCTTCCGTCGCTGCCGAAGATATCGTAGCCTTGCTGCCTTAAACGCGCTATGCCGTTTATCATGTCGCGCGTTATTTCCTGGCCGGGGAAAAGCATGGGCACGCCCGGCGGAAAAGCGCCCACAGCCACCGCCGAGACGCGGCCCGCGGCTTCAAACAGCGGTATGTTCTCCCTCCCGCCGAACACCGCCTCGCGCATTTCCATCACGGGCTTGTATGAGAACGTATCCACCATTTCCTTGCTGTTCATGCTGTTCGTTATGCTGTAGTTTGTGCCCTTGACGCCGTTAAGCGCTATTAGCAGCGCCTCAAAATCAGCCTTCGTGTCGGCCACCGAGCAAATGAGTATGATGTGCATGTCGTCCGCCGCTTCCACCGTTACGCCTTTGGCGTACAGCTTTTTCGAGGCCGCGAATCCGCTCATGCCCCTGTCCGTTACGTCTATCACCAGCCTTAGTATATCCCTGTCGAACGCGCCTGTGTAGAAGGGTACGTCCTTTGTAACGCAGGTGTAGCCGCCCAGCGCTTCTATCCTTGTTATATACTCCTCCATCATGAGCACAAGGCTGTTAAGCCGCTCTTTGCCCGCGTCGCGCATATAGGCTAGCGTGGAGTCTATAGACGCCAGCAAAAGGTATGACGGGCTTGTTGTCTGGAGGAGGTTTATCATCGCCTGCACGAGTCCCGGGTCTATGCCGCTGCCCGCGCCCGTGCACAGCAGCGCGCACTGGTTCATGGCGGGGAGGGTCTTATGCAGGCTTACGGTGAAGATATCGGAGCGGGCCTCCGCGGGTGAGAGGGGCATCATTTCAGAGTAATCGAAGGCGGCGGAGTGCGCGGCGTCCACGATGAGCTTCATCCCCGCCGAGTGAACTATTTCCCGTATCGAGTCTATGTCGGCGCACAGGCCGTAATAATTGGGGTAGGTCATGAAGAAGGCTTTTGCGTCCGGGATGTCCTTCACCGCTTTTTTGACATCCGACGGAGTGAGCACGCCGGGCAGCGGGCCGTAACCGAACGACGGGTAGACGAGGTAAGGCCGGACGTCCGCCAGCACAAATGCGTTTATCGCGCTCATGTGGACATCCCGCGCCACCAGAACTTTATCGCCCGGTTTGAGAACGGAAAGCACGGACGCCATCACCCCTATCGAAGCGCCGTTCACCAGGAAAAAGCTCTTTTCCGCACCCATGTGCGCCGCACACAGCTCTTCCGATTCCTTTATCGCGCCCTTGGGCAGCGCCAGTTTGTCAACGTCCACAAGCTCGGTTACGTCGAAGTCGTTGAGCTCCCCGCCGTAAAACGCGGCCTTGCCCTTATGCCCCGGCATGGAGAAACGGGCGGCGCTTTTGGCCGCGACATCCGCGAGCATTTCAATTATCGGCGTCTTTACCATCTTTAGCCCCCCTGTCCCTTGCCTTCCTCAGGCAATCAATGTATTCGTCCGTCGGCGTTATTATTACCGCGCAGCCCGAACAATCTATTACGAACCACTCATCTTTCTTCTTGAAAGTGAATTTGAACTTCTTTTTGCCCTTTATCCTCTCCGCCATCTTCCCTTCGTAGGGACCGAAGCTTATTATTTCCCTGAGCGGGACGAAAAGAAGCTCCTTTTCCCGCCTTCCCAGCCTGCGGCCGAAGCTTATCCTGTCCTTCTCGATAAGGTATATGTACTCCATAAGGCCTTTTTTAACTATTACGAAGGCGAGGAATATCATAAAGCCGAAGAGTATGAATATGAGCCAGTTTACGCCCAGCCAGAACTGCAAAAAACTTACGACAAACATGAGAGCCAGTATGCCGACGACTATCCCCGCCGTCAAAAACATCCCCGCGACCGTGCCTATGGGTTTATGCTTAAGTTCCTCGGCGTGCATGCGTTGCTCCCGTCTACTTCGCGCTGTAAGATTTTATTACGCCGCCCTCGAAGTCTTTTACCGTGAAAACCCCGTCCCCGTAAATCATGTAGCTGTTCACATTCCCGCCCTTAGGCAGGGACACCGAACCCGGGTTTAAGTATATGTATTTTCCCGTATCTTTGGCTTCGGGGAGGTGAGTGTGCCCGTGCACAAAGAAATCCTTCCTGCCGATTTTGGGCGGGTTCTGCGAATTGTACACGTGGCCGTGGCTCATAAAAATCACCAGCCCGTCCACGTATATCATCGTGTAGTCCCCCATCATGGGAAAATCCAGCACCATCTGGTCTATCTCGGCGTCGCAGTTGCCCCGCACGGCGAGTATGCTGTCTTTGTATTCGTTTAAAAGGCCGAACAGCGCCTGGGGGTCGTAGCCCAGCGGAAGCTCGTTCCTGGGCCCGTGGTAGAGCAAGTCGCCCAGCAGCAAAAGCTTAGCGGGCTTCTCCTCCAAAAACTTTTCTATCATCATTTTTCCGTAATGCATCGAGCCGTGTATGTCGGAAGCGATCATAAGTTTCATAATTGTTTCCCTCCGGACCCTAAAATAATGTATAATATATAATCAGTATATCTTTATAAAAATATGCAGTCAAGTGCGGGGAAGCCTCCGCCGCGCGATACTGCACTAGGAGAAAGCACGCCGTATGCGCAAACTTGTGGCGCTGTCATTGTTAATAATATTCGCCGCCGGCCTCTGCTTCGGCTGTTCGGTTAACGGCAACCCCGAAGAATCCGCCGTAATTGACGAGAACTTCGAGGCCTTTTTGCGGAAGAGCGAGGAGATACACGCCGAACAGGCGCAGCAGCGCGAAGAGCAGGCTAACGCGACGCCTACGCCCGAACCCACTCAAACAGCCGCCCCCGGCGCGGCGCTGCTGGCGGATTATGAGCAGCCGGAAATGTGGGCGGAAAGCTACGATTTCGACGGTTTCAAAGTGGACGTGGGCGCAACGCCCACCCTTCCGGAAACGGATACGTGCGAGGCCGTGACGTTGCGCGCCGCGCCCTTCTCAAAGGAAGACCTCGCTACCATCGAAGCGCTGTTCAACTCGGGCGGGCTGTGCACCGTCGAGGGCGTGGGCGCTCCCGTGGGCGCGAACGAGGAGCTTGTTTACAACAACAGCGGGCTGTCCGGTAAAAAGACGCTTTCGAGCGGCACCCTCACGCTGCCCGGCCACGGCGGGGCCACTATAGAGATACTAAACCTGGACTCGGACGCGCACCTTTTATACAAAAGCGGTTTCGCCCCTCCCGGCATAGACGGTATTTCGCCGCGGGACGCGGAGGAGACCGCGCTTGCGGCGGCCGAAGCGCTGGGCGGCGCTTATCTTAAGCCGGCATACGTTTACCTTGGCTATACGGACGGCTCAAAGGAACCGGTGTATTACGGTGTGGAAATGAGGCGCGGGCTGGGCGGCATAAACTGCGCCGTGCAGACTGAGGCCATTAACCTTGGATCCGCGTTTTTCGCTTGGCAGTCCGAGTTGATGACCCTCCACATAAGCCACGCGGGAGTGACTTATCTAAGCTGGGGAGGAAGGCTTAAGGAAACGCCCGGCTCCGGCAAAGACGCCCTACTCCTGCCATTCGGCGATATAAAGGAGAGTTTCACGGAGAACGCGGGCGAAGCTATAATGCGTTCCGCCGCCGTGATGAGCGGCGAGGCCGCCTCTCCGTTAGCGATAAGCCGCATAGCGCTGGAATACGCGTACACGGACGGCGAGCAGGAGAGCCGCGTCTTAACTCCCGTATGGGCGTTCTACACAGAGGCGGAATACGCGGGCCGCTACAGCTTCGCGCACTACGCGCCCCTGCTTATAGACGCGCAAACGGGGCGGACTCTCATAGCGTTTCCGGAAGAATGATTGATTAGAGGTATGATTGTTGACTGAAAGAGCCCTTGAACATTACGAATCGCGGCGCGGGTTTGCCGGATTTATGTCGGCCCACAAGTACGAATTCCTGTTGTTTTTTGTTGTGCTCGCGATAAACCTGGCGCTGGCGGCGGGCATGAAGTATCCCATACTGACCGACGAGTACGTCACCATGGCGGAAGGGACGTTTTTGTGGGGCGCGGACGGTTTTGCCCTGCCCTATTCTTCGCTCATGGCCAATTATTACGGTTACGGCTACTCCGTGCTGTACGGCTTTTTGTACAACCTCGGGCACGACATGGGCGCGGTCTTCCGCGACTCGCTCATCTTAAACTCATTCGTGGCCGCCATCATCCCTCTAATCTGCTTCAAGCTGTGCCGGACTTATCTCGGCATAAAAGATCTCACCGCCTTTTTGATCGCGCTGGCGGCGGGGCTTTATCCTGCTTCCGTCACCTATGTCAAGCACGCCATGAACGAGACCGTGCTGTCGCTTGTCGCGTGGCTGTGCCTGCTGCTGCTTTTTTTAATACGGGAGCGTGAACACGTCTGCGTGTCCGGCGTTCTTTTGAGCGCGCTTTTGGGGGCGGTTTCAATGTACGCCTACATGACGCACGGCCGCGGCATAGTAATAGTGGCCGTGGCCTTCCTGTGCCTCGTCTACACTGTGGCCGCGCACGGCGAGTGGAAGGGGATGATTTACCTGATCGTCTTCCTGGGGGCCGCGGCGCTCGTGTTCATGCTTGATTCCATCGTAAAAAGCTACCTTGTGGCAAACTTTTTCCTGAGAGGGGCGGGCGACATGGCCAACACGGCCGAACGCGTGCTGTCCGTGAGCATGGCCAACGCCTTTTCACCCGAAAACTGGCAGCGCATCTTAACGGGGCTGTTCGGCCAGTTTTTCTACACCATGTGCGCGACCATGGGCCTCCTTTCATACGGAGTGTTCGCCTTTGTAAAGCTCTTCGCCGCCCGAAGGAAGGACGGCCCGGCAAACAGTTCGCTGCGTTTTTTGTTTTTCTTCGCCTTCGCGTTCATGGCGCTGTCCCTGCTCGTGGGCACGGCCTTCTTTTCGGGCAATTACGTCACGGGCGAGATGAACCGCGCGGTCTACTACGTTTACGGAAGGTACGCGGAGAGCGCCTGCCTTATGGTTATTTTCGCCGTGCTGGCTTTTTTGGCGAACAAGCAGCATTTTACCGTCCCCCTTTACCTTCTGTCCGCTCTAATGTTCTTCGCCACCATGGCGGGCGGCGTGATGATCCTCCCGTCAAAGATCGCGGGCGCGGGCGGCTCGCTTAGCTACGTGATGACTCCTTCAATAATGCCCTTTATGGGCGCGGGCACAGAGGACGCGGTTACGGGAGAAAACTTCGTAATCCTCGCCGTTTCTATATCCGTCATATTTTTCATACTAACGGTATTTATGGCAAGGGGCAGGCCGAGGGCTGCCGCCATAACCCTTTGCACAGTTTTCGCCTTCTCCTTCGCGTGCGCGGCCGCGTTTTTCACCATTCCCGCCAGCCGCGTGCGCTACGATGCCGTGGCTGATTGCGAGCGCTTTGCCAAGGGCACGGCAATGCTGGCAACATACTATCCCCGCCTGTACGTGCTTCGCTTCCCGGCTCCGCTGCCAACCGTGCACTTCGCCATGGACAACTACGACGTCGAGTACTACAGCATCGATTCCAAAGGGCACTCAGCGCTGCGGGACGTCGAGCCGGATTCATTGCTCCTCTCCTCCAAAAACGAATGGCTGGACGAGCTTTACTCGGACGTTTGGGAAGTTAAGAACTTTGCCGTCGGCGAGGACGGGCCATATCTCTGGGTGTACGGAGAGGAACTTATGGGCAAGCTTACGGATATGGGCTACGAGTGCGCGCGCGACTCCGCCAGAAAGCGCGTCGGCATGGGGGAGGACATCGGCATCATGCACGGCGACGAGGTTGTTGGCGAAGGCGAGGAAGTTTCCGTGCGGCTGAAAGCGGGCGGAGAGTACGCCATTCCCATCGGCAGGAGGCTGCCGGGCAGCTACGTCGTGAACATTTACGGGCGGGGCATGGACCTTTGCGATGTGCTCGTAAGGTGCGGTGGCGGCGCTATCGAGCGCTACGCGGACCCCGCCGGCGTCAATCGCTCCAGCCACGGAAAATACCTTATAGAGCTGGACGGTTACGCGCACGACGTCGAGATCGTGATCAAAGACAATTCCGACGAATCCCCTGTGCGCATAGACACTGTTGACATCACGAGAAAAGAGAGCGAAGCCGTTCCCCTGAGCCGGGCGTGGCCGGACTTGACGAGCAGCTATGAAATGGGAACCCAGGGCGCTTCGCCAATATATTCGGGCGGCAACTTAAGCTTCAACAGTTCCGCTGTCAAAGGCCAGACCGGCCTTTTGCTGCGCCCGGGCGGCAGCATGAGCCTTTCCGGCGTACCTTTCGAAGCGGGCGAATACCAGGCCGTAGTGGACGGCTCGACCATGGATGGGGCCGGTATTGAGGCCATAAACGGCGAGGTGTCCGATGTTATAAACTATGGCAACATGGTTGCTTTCACGTTTAAAACGGACGGTTCCGGCGAGGTTGTTATTACACTCAACGACACGGGAGACGGCGAGATCGTGTTCCGCGGCATACGCGTCAACGCGCTCAAAATGCCCACGGGCCTGACGTGGAGGAGGATGTATTAAATACCTATAGGCTTTTTTCCCGCTTTGTACTATAATGTTATTAATATTACTCTAAAACAAAGGACGGTATGGATATGGGAAACTTACTGGCTATCGACCTTGGCGCGTCCAGCGGGCGCGCAATGCTGGCTCAATACGGCGGCGGCAAAATAACGATTCAAGAACTCGTGCGTTTCAGCAACGATCCCGTAATGTTGAACGGCACGCTTTACTGGGATTTCCTAAGATTTATGTTCAATATAAAAAAGGGCATAACGGCGGCTGTGAACGCGGGCGGCTTCGACACGCTAGGCATAGACACCTGGGGCGTTGACTTTGGCTTTATAGACAAGCGCGGCCAGCTCTTAACCAATCCCGTGCATTACCGTGACAAGCGCACGGACGGATTCAAGAGTTTCCCTATCCCCATGGAAGAGCTTTACCGGTCCACCGGCATACAGCAATTGCAGATAAACTCACTCTACCAACTGGGCGCGATTGCCAAAGACCAGCCCGAAGTATTTGAGGATGCCCAGAAGATACTCTTTATGCCCGACCTTTTGAACTATTTCCTGTGCGGGCAGATGAAGGCGGAATACACCATGGTTTCGACCTCTCAGCTTTTAGACGCGAAAGCGCGCGACTGGGATTTCAATATAATCGACAAGGTGGGAATACCCCGCCGGCTGTTCTGCGGCATCGTCCAGCCGGGCACCATCTGCGGCCCGCTTTCCCCCGAAATACGCGAGGAGCTGGGCGCTCCCGCGGCGGACGTCGTATGCATAGCCGCGCACGACACCGCGGCGGCGGTCGCGGCCGTACCAACGCAGGAAAAGGACTTCATCTACATAAGCTCAGGCACCTGGAGCCTTCTCGGAACCGAGCTTGAAGAGCCCATCATAAACGACCTCGCCCTCAAATATAATTTCACCAACGAGGGCGGCGTAAACCGCAGCATCCGCTTCTTAAAGAACATCATGGGGACGTGGATAATTGCCGAAGCGCGGCGGCAGTGGGCCAAGGAAGGCAACGAGTATTCCTTCGGAGAGCTGGAGAAGATGGCGCAGGCGGCGGAGCCCCTTCAGTCGTTCATAGACGTCGACCACGCCGACTTTATAAAGCCCGGCAACATGCCCCGCAGGATAGCGGAGCACTGCAAACGTACCGGCCAGAAGGTTCCCGAGACCCCCGGTGAATTCGTCCGCTGCATAGACGAAAGCCTGGCCATGAAGTACCGCCTGGCCATAGGCCACGTGGAAGACTGCACAGGCAAGAACTACTCCACCGTGAACATAGTCGGCGGCGGCGTAAAGAGCGCGCTGCTCTGTTCCATGACGGCCAGCGCGAGCAACAAAAAAGTAATAGCCGGGCCGGATGAAGCCACTGTTTTCGGCAACGTGGCTATGCAGCTTATGGCCAAGGGCGTGCTGAAAGACGTTTGGGAAGTCAGGCGCGTTGTGGCCGCCTCATCCGAAACAACGGTTTACGAGCCCCGCGGCGCCCAAAAGTGGGACGAGGCTTACGGCAGGTATTTAAAGGTATTGGAGGGTTAATTGATGAACGAAGGGCAACTTTTATTAAAGCTGAACGCACGTACGAAAGAAGACCGGCTCGCCGCTTTAAGGGAGATTGCGGCCATGGCGCGGAGGGGCGAAGTGAGCTTTCCCCCGCCTTCCACCGATACCAACAACCACGTGCACACAACGTTTTCCTTCTCGTCCTATTCGCCCACGGCCGCCATTTACCAGGCGAAAAAGTGCGGCCTTTGCACTGTGGGCATAGTGGATCACGACTCCATCGCGGGCGCGGACGAATTTTTGGAAGCGGGCAGGATACTCGGCATAACAACGACAGTGGGCGCGGAAGTGCGCGTTTCCTTCACCGGGACTCCGCTGGAGGGCAAGACCTTCAACAATCCCGACGAGCCCAACGTCGCCTACATAGCCCTGCACGGCGTTCCACACAACAACATCGCCAAGCTGGACGATTTTTTGGCCAAGGTGCGCGACCTAAGAAACGAGCGCAACAAAAAACAGATAGCGAAGCTCAATGAAGTCATAGCGCCCTACGGAATAAGCATAAGCTTTGAAGACGACGTTGTACCGCTTTCCATGGCGAAGGAGGGCGGCAGCATAACCGAGCGCCACATACTCTTCGCCCTGACGCAAAAGCTCATAGAAAAGTACGGGCGGGGGCAAAAGTTACTGGACTTCATCGTGGACGAAATAGGCATAGCCGTAGCGCCAAAAGTTAAGGACATGCTGCTGGACACAAGCTTCCACGCGTACGGCTACGACGTGCTTAACGTTCTAAAGTCCGAATTCGTGCCCAAGTTTTTCATAAGCGGCGGCAATGACAGCCTGCCCGTTAAGGAAGTAGTTGACTTCGCGCGCTCGCTCTCCATCATACCTACTTACTGCTACCTGGGAGACGTCGCCGAGTCGCCCACAGGTGACAAAAAGGCGCAGAAGTTCGAGGACGAGTACCTTGACGAAGTGCTCACCCTGGTCAAAAACCTGGGCTTTGAGGCCATAGCCTACATGCCCTCCCGCAACACGATGGACCAGCTCAGGCATATAATCGCAAAGTGCGGGGAGTACGGCTTTATGGAAATATCCGGCGAGGACATAAACCAGCCCCGCCAGAATTTTATCTGTGAGAAACTCCGTGAGCCCGAATTCTCCCACCTCGAGGACAGCACCTGGGCTCTCGTGGGCCACGAATACATTGCCGAAAAGGATCCTGACGAAGGCATCTACTCGGAACCGGCGAAGCGCGGCTATCCTGACATGGCCAGCCGCGTAAAACATTTCAGTGAGATTGGGAGAACGGCCGTTTGGAAGTAGGGAACGGGAAAATCGCGCTCCGGGCGCTTGTATGCCTGGCAGCGGCAACGGGAATTTTCGCCCTGGGTTATTATACCGACGCCGGGATTTTAGCCCTGCTGTCGCTCCTAACGCCGTTCGTCTTTATTTACCTGCGCGCGGCAACGGGCGTATGGCCCGCTGTGACCGCCTCGGCGGCTTTCTGCGCGCTGGCCTATATAATGGCCGGTTACCAGTACATGCTGACCGCGGCGGCGGTGTCCCTGCCCATAGGCTTCGTCATGGGTTACGTTGTGAAAAGGAAGCTCTCCTTTTACTACAGCGCTCTCATATCCTGCGCCTCGGTTCTCGCAACGTTGTTTATACTGCTGCTTGCTCTCCACCTCCTGTTCGGCGCTTCGGCGGATTCCATAATCCTCTCGCGCGTGGAGTCGGAGCTAGCGGCCAATCCTTTCATGGCCAAGGTGTACTACTATATCATAAGCCTGGCGCAGAGCGGGGCGGCCGACTATACGGTAGAGGGCATAAGCTCCGCGCTCAATGTCGCCGCGGACGTCGCTGTAAAGGGCGTTATGAGCAGCGTCCGTGACTTTATAAACCTGTACCTGCCGCAAATTTGCGCTTCGCTGGTCGCGCTGCTGGGTATTTTATACTATATCGTTCCGCGCGCCATAGTGAGGAAGACGGGCGGCGGCGTGGGGCCTGTCCCGGAATTCAACCAGTGGAACCTGCCGCGGCGCTTCGGCACGTGGTCTCTCGTTCTGCTCTTGATCTCCTTCATAGGCGTTATGGCGGAATGGAACAACTTTGAGCTGGTTTATTCGATCGTCATGGGTTTCTTGAACGTCACATACTCCATACAGGGCATGGCCTTTGTGGACTGGCTGCTAAAGAAACGTATGCAAAGCACCGCGGCACGGGCCGCGATAATAGCCGTGACCTTCCTGCTTTTAAGCATGGTGAATCTCTACATGTGGATAGGTATATTTGAACAGTTCGCTAAATTCAGAAAGAGGGAAGCCGTATGAAGGGTAAAGTGGCGTTACGGCACGTTAACATGCTTTGGGCGGCGTTGCCTACCGTTGCCGCCGTGATGCTCGTATCCATTTTTGCCGGGCCCGAACCCGTGCGCATTTTATGGCTGGCGGTCATATTTGCCGTTGATTTCGCGCTGTTTCTGATCTATGAGTGGCAAAAGGGCGCGTACGAAGCCACCGCGCGCGGCGTGCTGGCAAAAGAGGCGGAAAAAATTGACCGTTACGTAAACGCGGGCGCCATACCCACAGCCGTGACGAACGTCAGGGGCAAAATAATCTTCAGCAACAGGGCGTTTTCGCTCATAGAAGGCCAAAACATCGGGCGGGACATATTAAAGCTCATCCCCCAGCTCAGCAAGCCGGACAAAGACAAAAAAATAAACATAGGCGGCAAGGGGTACATAAGGGAAACCATCCACACCGAATACGGCGGACGGGAGTACTCTGTTTACAGGTTTATAGACAAAGACCGGGTTGTTCTGACTACCGACCTCTGCGAAACCGTGATGGCGGCGGTATGCCATATCCAGGTGGACAACTTTTTCGAACTGATAAGCGGCGCGGCGCAGAACATGCAGATGGAGATAGAAGCCGAGATAGAGCGGGTTATATCCCGCCAGGCGGAAAAGATAAACGCGGCCTACCAGCGCTACGACAGGAACAAGTACATTTTGACCTTTGAGCGGCGGCACATCGCCGGCCTTGTGGCGGGCAAGTTTGCCATCCTTGGCGAAGTCAGGAGCATAAGCACGGGGCAGAGCAACCTCGTGCCCACACTTAGCCTGGGGCTGGGCGTTGGCAATTCGCCGGCGGTCGCGAACGCGGAAGCGCTGAAGGCTGTGGAAATGGCGCTTGGCCGGGGCGGCGACCAGGCCGTCACAAAGGATGAGGACGGCTACAAATTCTTCGGCGGCATACAGCAGGGCCG
Organism: Christensenellaceae bacterium; assembly: GCA_031556555.1. Taxonomy (GTDB): domain Bacteria; phylum Bacillota; class Clostridia; order Christensenellales; family Christensenellaceae; genus UBA5399. The sequence goes on along the minus strand of JAVBSU010000227.1, from coordinate 3,357 downwards.
CGAGCGGCGAGCCAAGGTCAAGACCAGGATGTTCGCCACCGCCCTCAGGAACCTAATGGAGCAGTGCGACAGCGTTATTATAATGGGCCACTCACTGCCCGATCTCGACTGTATGGGAGCCTCGCTCGGCATTCTGGCCTGCGCCCGCCGCGTCAACAAGCGAGCCAACATAGTCCTGGACAATCCCAACGTGTCCATCGAACAGCTCGTCCTGGCAATAAAGAGCGAGAGCGACTACAAAAACGTATTTGTAACGCCGGACGATGCGCAAAACCTCATGAGCGCCAACACCATGCTCATAGTGGTGGACACGCAGATAGCCGGGATCACCATCGCCCCCGCGCTCATAAAGCAAGCGGCGACCATAGTCGTCATAGACCATCACGTACGGGGCACGGATTACATAGAAAATCCCGCGCTGATACTCTCGGAGCCCTACGCTTCCTCCACCTGTGAAATGGTGGCGGAGATCATGCAGTACTTTTCCGAGAACATCGTGCTAAAGCCCATAGAAGTGGAGTCGCTGCTAGCGGGCATAGCCATAGACACAAAGGGTTTTACCTTCAAGACGGGGGTAAGGACTTTCGAGGCGGCGTCCTACCTCAGGAAAATGGGCGCGGACACGGCCAAGATCCGCCAGCTGTTCCAGGACGACCTCAAAACGTACACAGCCCGCGCGAGGGTGGTGGAGAGCGCGCAAATGATAGACGGCGGCATAGCCATAGCCGTCTGCCCGCCCGAAGTCACCAACCCGCAGCTATTAGCCGCGCAGGCGGCGGACGCCCTCATAGGGATAAGGGGCATAGGAGCGTCATTCGTGCTGTCCTCCGCCCCGGGAGAGACGCTCATATCCGGCCGGTCCATAGGCACTATAAACGTACAGCGCATCCTTGAAAAGCTGGGGGGCGGCGGCCACGCGACCATAGCGGGCGCGCAGCTCAAGAACACCGGCATCGGCGAAGCGATAGAACAGCTAAAAGAAAAAATAAAAGAATACGAAAGCGAGGTATGACGAGTGAAGGTCATTTTAATGGAAGATGTTGAAGGCAAGGGTTCTGTGGGTGATATCGTAAGCGTTTCCGACGGATACGCGAGGAACTACCTGCTGCCCAAAAAGCTGGCGGCAGAGGCGACAAAGCAAAACCTCAACTCCGCCAAGCAGAAGATTGAGGCCGCCAAGCGCCGCCGCGCGCTCGACAAGCAGCACGCCGAAGAGACGGCCAAAGAGCTTATGGGCGTGGAAGTCTCCATAGCCGCAAAGCACGGCGAGGGAGGCAGGCTGTTCGGGGCCGTAACGGCAAAGGAAGTCACCGCCGCCCTGCAGGAAAAGTACGGCTACGAAATAGACAAGAAAAAGTTCGTCGTCCCCGTTATAAAAGAGACGGGAGTATTTGACGTGGCCGTAAAAATCTACGCTGAAGTCAGTACAACCATAAAAGTGGTAGTTGTAGATGGCTGAACCCCGAACCCGCGCGGGAAGAGTGCCTCCCAACAATTTTGAGGCGGAGCAATCCGTCCTCGGGAGCATGCTCTTAAGCGCGTCCTGCGTGGATGACGCCCTCGAGGGCCTTTTAAGTTCAGATTTTTACACTCCCCGTCACAGGGAGATATTCGAGGCAATGTCCCGGCTGGCCGAATCAGGCTCGGCCGTGGACATGATAACGGTTTCCGAGCGCCTTGAGCGGGACGGCAAGCTGGACATCGGCGGGCTGGAATACCTTTCCACGCTCACTGAAGCCGTGCCTTCCATCGCGAACATCGGCTACCACATAAAGATATTGCAGGAGAAATCCACCTTGCGGAAGCTGATTGGCCTGGCGTCGGACATTGCGGACGACTGCTTTCGGAGCGAGCTTTCCGCGGAGGACATCGTCTCGCGCGCGGGCGACGGCATTTACAAGATAGCCACCAGGGACGAGAAGCGCGACCTTGTGCACATAAAGCAGGCGCTGTCCGAGGCCTACGCAAAAATAAGCGAGGCCTACGCGAGCAAGGACGGCCTGATGGGCCTTACAACCGGCTTCCCGCGGATGGATTCGACGCTTTCCGGCCTTCAGGGCACGCAGCTCATAGTTATAGCCGGTCGGCCGGGCATGGGCAAGACGAGCTTCGCGCTAAATATCGTCCAGCACCTTACCATGCAGAAGCAAAAGCCCTGCCTGGTGTTCTCGCTGGAGATGAGCGCGGACCAGCTCGCGACAAGGCTGCTTTGCTCTGAGTCTCAGGTCGACCAGCAGAAGGTGCGTTCGGGCAGGCTGGGGCAGGGGGATATAGACAGCCTGGGCTCCGGCCTTAAAAAGCTTTCGAACGCGCCCATATACATAGGCGACAATCCAATGATAAGCGTAACCGAAATGAGGGCCAAAGCGCACCGCATGCTGAGAGGCCCGGGCCTCTCTCTCATCGCCATCGACTACCTCCAGCTCATGCAGGCCACCGGGAGGGTGGAGAACAGGCAGCAGGAAGTCTCGCAATTGACCCGCCACATAAAAATACTGGCCAAGGAGCTAAATGTACCCATACTGCTGCTCTCCCAGCTTTCGCGCGCCAGTGAGAAGCGCGATAAAAAGTCGCGCTGGCCGCTGCTCTCCGATTTGAGGGAATCGGGGGCCATAGAGCAGGACGCGGACGTTGTAATGTTTATACAGAGGGAAGACTACTACGAGGAGGACAGGACCCCCGAGAACAAGGGGCGCGCGCGCATCATAATCGCAAAGCAGCGCAACGGCCCTACCGCCACGATAGAAGTAAAGTGGCGGGGCGAGCTTACAAAGTTCGAGGAGATAGACTTCGTGCACGACGACGAGCCGGAGTATTAAACTATGATCACAAACGAATGGATACCCGGCAACCGGGATATATCTGAAATAGAAAAACTGTACGCAGAGGCGGGCCTCGTCTCGGACGAATACGACGCATACGCCATGCACCTGATCCTCCGCGGCAACGGCGCGGGAGTGGCTGTAGGCAGATTGTATCACGACGGCGCGGCCTTCCACATAGATAAATACTACGTGCGGGAAGATTCCAGGGGCGCCGGCATGGGCGACCTCTTAATAAAGCTTCTCATATTGAAAGCCTTCGAGTTTTCCGGATCCACTGTGCGCCTTTCCGCGAGGGCGGATGACGAGGCGTTCTTTAGCCGCTACGGTTTTATAAAGGCGGACGGCGGAGGCGGTAGCGTTGAAATGCGTATAACGAAGGAGAGCATGGTCTTCCCCTCAAAGTGCGGTAACGAAAAGCATTTCAGTGACTTCTTTGAGGAAAAACGCTCATGATCTTTCATTTATTCACAAAATGTTCATCTTTTGTTTTTAGTTTGTTAATGCAAAGGCGCTATAATTACGATATAAATAT
>JAVBSU010000030.1:0-5506 GCA_031556555.1 Christensenellaceae bacterium | reverse complement strand
CGATACGCTGGGGCAGCAGCGGGTAATGGTACTGGCCAACGGCGTGCAGGTAGGCGAACTTCAAATAGCGCGGGAAGGCGGATACAGCGTCACCATCCCACGGGAACTCATCACGGGCAGGGTGCTGGATATCGCTTTCGAAATGCCGGACGCGGTGTCGCCCGAATCGCTCGGCAGGAGCGGCGATACGCGCGAACTTGGAATACGTTTTCATGAAATGACGCTGGCCGAACTTTAGTACGGCGCAGCGCCGTTCAACTTTGATTCAGCCTATATAACTAAATAAGCTTGGAAACAGCAAGTGTACTATAACCAAGATTACAAACACCAGCGCCATTGCTTTGTGCCATTTGAACACCGCTGGCTTTTTGGTGTAGTAGTACGTCCCGCCCAGCGCAACTGTCACGAGGGCGGCTATCCACGCGATTGTTCCCGTGTGCATCCGGAAAGAGCCCAGCGCAAGGTAGCCGTGTATGGGTATTATAACGATCAACGCAAGCGCCAAGGGCTTGTGAAACTTGCGCAAAACCCTCAGCACGGCATTGAATTTCGGGCTCTTTATGTGGAATAGCCATTGATTGAGCTTCCTTAGCCAATATGGCGACGTAACAACAACTATCAGTACTATATTGATTATACCGAGTACTTTATACATAACCCCTCCGCCACAGACTGTCCGAAAACTCCGCAAACGTCATCTGCGATGACTTGCAGCGTCAGCGAATTTGCAAAAATCTCGATGAATCGCATATTCTATCTCGTCTTTTGCAAATTCTGCTTCCTTGTCTTGCGAAGTTTCGATCCAGTCTGAAATAGACTCATTTTCAGACTGTTTTGCCAACTTTATGCGGCCAGTTTGCCTACCACCGGCACTCCATCAAGTTTGGACACGCCGTGCGGCGAGACGTTCTTGATTTCTTCAGTCAGGTCATTGCCCGCGGCATAGCCGTTGTGCTCGCCGTCCTTCCATTCGGGGACGTTTGTGACATCATAGATTACGCCGTCAACGGCAACGTATGCCGGATTCCCGTCCTTGCCGTTATACTTTGCCAGCTCCTCCACTGTCAGCGTCAGTTCTTCGGGCGATCCGGACGCCGCAGCTTGTGACGCTTCGGCCGGCTCTGACGCTTTTGCCGTCTGGGTTGCGCCGGCGGACTCAGCCGCCGTGCTCGCGCTGGCCGTAGCGGACGAACCCGTGGCCGCCGTTGGCGTACATCCAACAAACATCAGAGCCACCAGCACCATCGCTATGACTAATAATACCATATTCCTTTTCATGCTTTCCCTCCGTATTTCCCCACTGTATATTATTGTAAACCAATTAAGGCAATGCTAAAACACCGAATATCCGGCTGATTCAGGAATAAAATAGACATTCTGTTCATATGTATTAATTGGATGGAACTTTTGGCATGAAAGTACGCGCCCGGCAAGACGGCAATACATAACTTTCAACACAGAAATGGGGGATTGTTTTTGAGGTACACGATAGACCGGTTCGAAGGAAAGTGCGCTATTGTCGAGCTTGACGACTCGACCATGGCAGTGGTGGAGATACGCGCGCTGCCTGCCGGCGTTAAGGAAGGCGACGTCGTCAGAGTTAAGGTTGGAGAGAGCCAACGAATCGGAAGAGAGCGCCGCATGGCGAAAAAGATGAACCGGCTCTTTGCGCGGCGCTGAGTTTGGTGTTTATACTAATTCCAATTTGAAACGCCTGTAAGATTTGTGAGTTTTTTTTTTCGTGATGCAAGGCGCAGGCACGCAGGCATAGCAAGCAGCTACGTCAAGGGGCGGCAACGAAGCGGCACGGAAAAAGGATCGCAAAGATACGGCATTTTAGGTTGGAATTAGTATTAATACCTGTCCGCAACAAGGTGCATGGTTATGGCGTTCTCTATGGGAATGTCTATATTGAGCAGGTTGCAGGTGGATAGCACAAAGCCTTTTTTGTCGTAAAACAGGTTTTCCGCCAGCTCAGCCACCTTTCCTTCAATGTCACTGGGCGACCCTTCCGGCAGCAGGTGGTTTATGTCCATGTTGCCGATAAGGCATATTTTATCGCCGTACTTTCTCTTGTATTCGTAAATGTCGTTGTGCGCTGACGGCTGTATGGCGTGCAGCGCGTTTATCCCGGTATCTATAAGCCGCTCTATGGTTTTATTGAGGTTACCGCAGCTGTGCAGAATAACGGGCAGTCCCCGTGAGTGTACGTAATCCACTATGCGCTTCGTGTAATCGAAATCGAACTCCTGAAGCTTCTCGGGCGATATGAACGGCCCCGAGTTGAAAGCGTGGTCGTCCGACAGCCATATCCCGTCAACGCCCAGTCCTATGAGCTTTTCGCACAGCCGTATCTGGAATTCCGTAAAGCGTTCCATAAAGGCGTGCATCTTTTGGGGGTATGAATACATGTAGTCCATGTACTCTTCCAGTCCGAAGAACTGGTGCGCCTTGAAGTAACCCGTATCCACCTGCGCAGCGACGAAGAAGCTCCCCTCCTTCACCCATATTTTTGTATTACCGTACCCGAAAGCGTCCACATCGGGAAAAACGTAACCGCCCACGCGCGAGATGTCTTCTATCGGTTTTTGCACAATTACCGAAGACTGGCCGGTCAGTTCCATAACCGAACCCCAGATGTCCCTCACCAGCGTATTGCCGTGCTTCGATATGCCCGTCTCTTCAAAAGTTTCCATGGGAAACACCTGCACGTGGCCGAAGCCCAGAAACTTCCTCGCCTTAACGTGCCTTGAGAAGTTCTCTTTGGTTAATGGCGTGTTCATCCACTTGAAAAGGGCGTTGTCCCCGTCGCCCGGCAGGTCTTCCCCCACGATTTTAGCCACCAGCGCGTCGTGTATCATCTGTTCGCTGTGCGGAAGCTTGTCAAGCGGCCTGAGCGTAACGGCGTTATAAAATCTTTCTTTAAGCGTCATTTTGATTTCTCCTAATATGCTTAATCCGGTTTCCTGATCGCTTTTTTGAGCGGAGGCAGCGCCAGGATGGCCAACCCGCCGCCAACGAGCGCGGTGATGAGCTGGGGCAGCGAGAACATAGCGGTGATAACGTCCGCCTGCGCTCCGGAAAGTTTTAAGAGCAGCGGCACGGCGATCTGCGCTATGCCGGCATAGAGCGTCAGGAACTTGCCCACAGCGGCGGCGGGCCAGGCGATAAAGTATGCCGTATACGCCTTTTTCATTTTGCGGTTGCCGATGAAGTGCCAGAGCAGTATGTAAACAGCGTTGCCCGCAGCTATGAAGGGTATGAGCTCCCACAGTGGGCCGATGCCCAGCAGCTTTGCCACTACAGGCGATATTACGGCTACGCACAGGCCGGACGCGGCGCCGCACGTCATGACCGATATGGCCAGCAAAAAGTTGACGATGGAGCCGGTGACGACCGTGTTGCCGAAGGACGCCGTAATCGCCTGCAACACTATCAGCAGCGCGATGAATATGGCGGTGCGCGTCATCCAAAGTATTCGTTTTTTGTTGCTTTCCGAAGTTTGCATTGTTCGGCTCCTTTGCGTCTATATTTCCCGGCTGAGGTACACCATATCTTTTAACAGCACGCCGTTGTCGATTATGGGGTGGTCGTAGTTGTCCGTAAAAAAGTTTTCCACCCTGTGCGAGATAACAAATCCGTTCTTCTCGTAGAAGCCTATTATCTGCGGCGTGTCGCCCGTGCCCACGATCATGCGCTTCGCCCGCCCTCTGTAGTGGTTAACGATGCAACTTATCAGCTTGCTCCCGTAGCCCTGGCCCTGCCAGTTTTCGTACACGGCTATGTTTTTAAGCTCCAGCGTTTCATCGTCTTCACGTGTGACAACGCAAACCGCAATAAGCTCTCCGCCGTACAGCGCGAACAGTTCTCCCCGTTCAAGATACCTGTCTATCATGGATTCCTGTTCGTCCGCAATTAGGAGCAAGTCCAGAAACTGCTTTTTATTTTCACGTATAAGCTTGACTTCCATATAAGCCTTCCATGGCCTGCTACTTCGCCATTTTGAATATTTTTTCCATATCGGCCCTGCCTAGTTTTTTGAAGGTTCCGAGCTCTATTTTGCCGTCGAAACTGCTCCTCCGGGCAAGTTCAATTGCCAGTTCGTCCGTCATTTCCACGCCCGTCTCGCCGATAGTTGCGGGCATGTTTATGCTCCTGAAAAAGTTTTCCATCGCCTCTATTCCCATGAGCGCGGCCTTTTTAACGTCCGGCTCGCCGATGTCGAAGACGTTAGCGGCAAACTTGGCGAAGCGCGCCGGGTTGGCGTCCATAACATACCTTGCCCAGCTCGGCCACAGCGCGGCCAGCCCCGCGCCGTGCGCAATATCCGTGAGGGCCGTAAAGTCCATTTCCATGCGGTGGGTGGCAAAATCGCCCGTTCCCCCGCCGAATCCGGTGAGTCCGTTGTGCGAAAGGCTGCCCGCCCACATCACCTCGGCGCGGGCATGGTAGTTATTAGGGTCGTGCAGCAGTATTCCGGCGTTGTTTATGACGTTCCTCAAAAGTTCCTCGGCAATGGCGTCCGTTATGTCCATGTGGCCGTTGTCAGTAAAGTAACGCTCTATGGTGTGCATCATTATGTCCACACAGCCGCACATGGTCTGGTATTCTGGCAGGCTCATAGTAAGCTCTGGGTTGAGAAGGGCGAAAACGCACCTTCCGAACTCGTTGTTGACCGGCCGCTTCTGCTTTCCGTCCTCGTTCGTTATGACGCAGGAGTTGCTCATCTCGCTGCCCGCGGCCGCGATCGTTAATACCGCGCCCACCGGCAGGCTGGCGCTTGGCGCCTCTTCTCCCGAAAACAGCTTCCACACGTCAAAATCGTGGCTGAGTCCGTAGGATATGGCTTTTGCCGAGTCTATCGCGCTGCCTCCGCCTATTGCCAGGATAAAGTCCACGCCTTTCTTCCTGCCGATATCTATGCCCTCGTAAACAAGCGGCAGCACCGGGTTCGCCTGCACGCCGCCCAGCGTCTCGTACGAAACGCCCGCCGCGTCAAGCGAATCTGTGACTTTCTTAAGCACGCCCGACTTCTCCGCGCTCTTCATGCCGTAGTGTACAAGCGCCTTCTTAGCGCCACGGACGGCCAGGAGTCCGCCCGCTTTTTCCTCCGCGCCCCGGCCGAATATTACCCTCGTGGGCGTGTTGTATTCCGATAAACCGTTAGCCATAGTTTCCTCCTCCTACATGCTCATAAGGTCGAGCATGGTCACGTAATGCGGTATTGTAAATTCCTCGGGCACAGTCTTTAAGTACCCGGTGTGTTCCGCCTCGAAAGCCGCTATTTCTTCGTCGGTAAGCGCCGACGCGCCTATGCCGCGGCAGGCGACTATGCGCCCGTGCCACATCTCGCGCGTGAATCTTATGCCTATATCGTACGCTTCCTTGTGCGCCACACGGAACAGCCCGCCTATTGCGGGCACGTAGACGTCCGGCCGCACCCTTCCTGAGGCGCCCCAGTAAGGGTTGTACTTTAAGATCAGCCGCTCGCTGTTCTGCTGGATTG
>JAVBSU010000120.1:0-14904 GCA_031556555.1 Christensenellaceae bacterium | reverse complement strand
AAATCCTGGCTGGCGGGCAGGAGTATGACGGGCCGGATGAAACCGTAGGCCAAAGGCGAGCTTACGCGGTCGGAGCATTTTACCGAAACGTTTTTCGCGCCATACTTATCGAGCAGCGAGGCAATGAAGCCGTTATGCACGGGCAGCGCCGTCCTGTACATCGAACGGTGGCGGAGGTGGATGGCGAGTATCACAGCCATAAGCCCTACCGCCACGCATAGCCATGCGATGAACAGGGGTGAAGCCGGTGAGGCGGGCGTTGGCTGCGCCTGTTCAAGTACGGCCGGAGCCTCAGGGATTTGCCCGACCGCCGTGCTCACAGCTTCAGCGCCGCCCGGATGCATCCGGGGCGCGCCGGATACTTGTTGGAGCGCGCCCGTTTCCACGGCTCTGCTTCCGAGCAAGGCGAAGGCGCTTAACGGCGACTCTACCCGCAGGGGCAGCAGCAGCCGCGCGATGCACAGCAGCCATGAAATTTTAAATGCGGCCTTGGGCAACCTGTATACGCCCGCCGCGCGTATGATTACGGCTGCGCCTATCATAAGCCCCGCGGCAAAGCTCATATCTACAATACTCATGGCGCTGCCTCCTAATCGAGTTGGTTCACCATGGACTTGAGTTTTTCAATCTGGCTGCGGGAAAGCTTTTTGCCGCCCAGTATCGAAGCGACAAGCTGGTCGGCAGCGCCGCCGTACATCTTGTCTATCAATTCGTTCGTCTCGTACTCGCGCGCCATATCCCGCGTGACCACCGCGCCGCACAGGAATCCGGGATCTTTCCTTGCTACCGCGCCTTTTTCAATACACTTTTTTATAACGGTGTAAACAGTTGTTTTGCTCCAACCGGCGCGCTCTCCCAGTATGGCCGCAAGATCCTTGGCCGATGTATCTCCGCGTTCCCAGAGAACCTCCATAACCTTTAATTCGGAATCGAAAAGTTTGATCTCCATTATCCGTTCTCTCCTTGCCGTGCGCACGGCATTCTACTACGATAGAATATTCCACGGCTTCATTCTATCGCAGTAGAATATATTTGTCAATATAAAATATTTGATCGGTATGTGAAATTTATGTTATCATGGCGTAAAGGCTATGGGGGTACAGGAGGCCGGTTTCTTGTTTAAAAGGTGCAAGCGCGCGGCGCGGATACTGCAAACGGCATTGAGCATGCTCATCGTATTGGCCGTGCTCTGTTCGTGCAGCTTATCCGCGAAGGACGAGCCGCCCATAGAAGCAAGCCCGTCCCCGAGCAAAACGCCCGCCGGGACGGCGCTTGGCATTCCTTCCGAACCGGCGCTGCCCATAAAGGACAACTACAAAATCGGCGTTTCGCTTAGGTTTGCGGATCACATTTTCGTCATAACCATTGCCCAGGCCATAAACGATTGCGTGGAGGACTGGGAAAAGAACCTCGGCTGCAACATAGATATAATAACAAAAGAAGGCAGCGCGGTCGACCCCACCAAGCAGCATGAAGACCTTGCGGCGCTGGCGGATGAGCCGCTGGACGGGCTTGTTATTTTTCCGGGAGACTCGAAGGGCGTCGCCCCCATAATAGACGAACTGTTCATGGACAAGGGCGTTCCCGTCGTTATAACGGACATAGGCGTGGATACGGAAAATTACACGAGCTGGGTGTGCCCCGACTACTACGCCTGCGGGGCCGTGGCAGGCGAGGCCATGGCGAAGGTAGCGGATCAGGGCGTTGAGATAGCTGTGTTCAACCACGCGCCGGACGCGGAAAACTGCCGCTCAAGGTGCCAGGGTTTTATCGATAAATGCGATGACCTCGGATTAAAGCCGCTCGACGTTTACGTAATGCCGCCGCATAATGATGAATTCGCCATGGGCAAAGAGGCGCTCGCTGAAGTGCTCGGCGAACATCCTGACATAGGCGGCGTTTTTATCGGGAGCTTCCCTTATAACTACGGCTTTCTGGCGGCGCTGGAGGAAGCGGGGCGGGAGAATATCGAAATCGTGTGTTTTGACCTCAACATGGATACCGTGGAGCTAGTCAAATCCGGTAAAGTAGCGGCGTCGGTCGTAAACGACCCTTACTACATTGGCTACGAGGGCGTCAACCAGCTCATGTACGCTGTGACCGGCCAAACATCCAGCCTGCAAAAACGCATCATCCCCCAGGCGCGCGTAATGACAAAGGCGAACGCCGAGGAATTCATTAACGATCCCCAAATCAAGTTTTCGAAAAATATCAATCCGTAATCTTCATTAATTAATCTAAGATTGAAAGAAAATGCTGCAACAATATTAATCCGTTTATTTTCGTAAAATTTTACCCGTCCATAAAAAGGAAATACAGAGGCTAAGCAAGGCAAGAACAGAATGCCTATATATGGGATTTCCCAAATATAATTCTACATGGAGGCTTATAATGAAAAAAACTCTAGTTGTTGTTCTTGCCGCCCTTATGGCGGTGTCCATGCTGCTGGCCTGCGGCTTTGCCATTGTGTCTGACGACGCGGCGGGTGAAGCGCCCGCGGACGGATATACAATCGGCATATCGCTCCGTTGGGCCACTAACGCCTTTGTGCACGCGGTGCAGATAGGCGCGGAAGAGTGCGGGGCCGAATGGTCTGAAAAGCTGGGCGTGCCAATTGATTTCATAGTGACGAACGGAGACGATAACGACGCGCAGCGCCAGGTTATCGATATGGAAGACCTCGCGGCGCAGAACATTGACGCGCTGCTCGTGTTCCCCGGAGACTCCCTTGCGATAGTGCCCATGCTTGAACAGTTCTACGACGGCGGCAACGGCATACCGGTCGGCATCTGCGACATAGGCGTGGAGACGGAAGAGTACACGAGCTGGGTGTGCCCCGATTACTACAAGTGCGGTTACCTTGCGGGCGAGGCCATGGTTGAAGTGCAGGAGCCGGGCGCTAAGATTGCCGTGTTCAACCACGCCCCGACTACAATGAACTGCATATTAAGGTGCCAGGGCTTCTACGACGCCTGCAAAGACGGCGGGCTTGATCCCCTCGACATCGCCGTGATAAACGGCGTGGCCGCGGAGGACGGCAAGCTGGCGCTGGAAGACGCTATCACGGCCAATCCCGACTTAAAGGGCGTGTTCGTGGGCAACTACCAGTACAACACTGGATTCATATCGGCGGCCGAAGAGACGGGCACGGACATCACGATAGTGTGCTTCGACCTTGACGCTGTAACGCTCGATCTCGTCAAGGACGGAGAAGTAGCGGCTTCCGCTGTAAACGACCCTTACGGCATCGGCTGGGAGACCATGAATCAGGTAATGTACGCGCTCAATGGCGAAGACGATAAAATAGAAAAGCATGTCGAATTCGAAGCGAAAATACTAAACCAGGACAACTGGGAAGAGTTCGAAGGCGATCCGCAGGTCTATCTTACAAAGTAGTCAACACGATAAACGTGTACGGGCCGCCCTGGCTTTTGCCGGGGCGGCCCATCATGGAATTGAGAGGAGGAATTGCCCTTTATGGAAATTCAGCCCATCGTAAGCTGCGTAGATATCAGCAAAACCTTCCCCGGCGTAAAGGCGCTTAGCCACGTATCCATAGACTTCTACCCGGGAGAGATTTGCGGGCTCATAGGCGAGAACGGCGCGGGCAAGTCCACGCTGATGAAGGTTTTATCCGGCCTTTACGGGCCGGACAGGGGCGAGCACAACGCGGGCGGCTCGTTTATGGCCAATGGGCGCGAGGCGCACTTCAAAACGCCCGCGGACGCCATTGGCGCGGGAATACTGACCATCCATCAGGAGCTCAACGTCACCGGCCACATGATGGTTTACGAAAACATGTTCCTTAACCAGGAAGTGAAAAAACACGGCCTTTTAGACAGGAAGAGCATGATAAAGGCGTGCCAGGATTACATAGACGAGTTCGAGGCCAATTTTAAACCTACCGATCCGGTCAAAATGCTTTCGGCAGCGGAGAAGAAACTGGTGGAGATATTCAGAGCGCTTAACCTTGAGGCGAAGATGCTGATCCTGGATGAACCCACGTCTTTCCTGCTGGACAACGAAACGAGAATACTGCTGGATATAATGAAGAGCGTGGCCTCGCGCGGTGTTTCGGTAGTGTTCATTTCCCATAATATGGCGGAAATAATGGAGGTCTGCGGCCGCATAGCCGTGCTGCGCGACAGCAAGCTGGCCGGCATACTTGAGCGCGGCGGAGGCTTCGAGCTTGAGGAACTCATAACTGAGATGCTGGGGCATAAGTTCGAAGACAGGCACATAGACCGCGCGTCCACAGTCGGGGCGGAGGAAATATTGCGGGTTAATAAATTGTCTTACTTAAACCAGTTCCGCGACGTCAGCTTTCGCGTCAACCGGGGTGAGATACTTGGCATCACCGGCATTGAAGGTTCGGGGGGCAGTGAGATTGCGAAAACCCTCTTCGGGATGGAAGACATGGCCAGCTATTCGGGCGAAGTCTACTTAAGGGGCGGGACGCACGCGCTCTCAAAACCGTGGGAGTCGGTCAAAAGCCACATAGCCTTCGTAACACGGGACAGGAAGGGCGACGGGCTTTTCCTTAACATGAAGCTATACGAGAACATAACGATGTCCTCGTTGAAAAAGTACCGTTCCCACGGCCTGCTGAGCAAGAAAAGGCAGATAAGCGATACGGTGGGATACATCGGTTTACTGTCCATAAAGGCTTCCGGGCCGGAGGTTACCGTGGGTTCCCTTTCGGGCGGCAACCAGCAAAAAGCGGTTATAGCAAAATGGATGGACACGGATTCGGACATAATAATGATGGACGAACCCACGATAGGCATAGACATAAACGCAAAGTCTGAGATAAGGTATTTAATAAACGAACTGGCCGCCAAAGGCAAGACGGTTATCCTGATAACTAACGAGTACAGCGACTTAAAGGCGTTGTGCGACAGGGTGCTGGTGCTTTACAAGGGGCGGCTAATAAAAGAATTCCACAACGCGGAGCTGAATGAAAAAGACGTGCTCAAATACTCGTTGGGAGGTGTGTGATATGGTAAACAGAGAAAAAGCGTCCGGCGTGTTCGGAACGCTCCAGGCGCTGATAGTCTTTATAGTGATGTTCGTGTTGCTGTCCATATTTGTAGACAACTTTTTCACGGTTACAAACATAACCAACTTAATGAAACAAAACGCCACGAACCTTATAATAGGCGCGGGCATGACGGTCGTAATACTTACGGGCGAATTCGACATATCCGTAGGGTCGATAATGGGGCTGGCGGCGTTCACCGGCGTCACAGTTATGAACGGTTACGGCATACCGCTGGGCATACTGTCAGCGGCGGCGATAGGGCTGCTCTTCGGCCTCATCAACGGCGTGCTGACCACAAAGGGGAAGATCCCGTCTTTCATAGCGACGCTGGGAACGCAAATGGTTGCGAGGGGGCTTTGCCTTGTGATGTCCGGCGGTTTCCCCGAAGCCATGGAGGACAGGACGCTGGGGGCGTTGAGCCAGGGTGATTTTTTGGGAATCCCCAACCTTTTCTGGATAGTGATAATAGTTTACGTTATAGTTTATATCCTCCTGAAAAAGACGGCCTTCGGCCAGCACGTTTACGCGGTGGGCAGCAACAGGAACGCCGCCGTGCTCTCGGGCATAAACGCCGATTTCGTCAAAATACGGGCATTTTTGCTGATTGGCTTTCTCGCGGGATTCTGTGGTATACTTAGCTCAGCCCGCGTGTTTTCCGCCAGCCCCGAGACAGGGACGGGAGTCGAGTTCGAGGTCATAGCGGGCGTGGTTATAGGCGGGACAAGCGTAAGCGGCGGCGAGGGAAACGTGCTGCTCACCATAGTGGGTGTAATCATCATCGGGCTTATCCGCAACGCGCTCAACCTAATTCACGTCAACATACTGTGGAATAATGTCGTCACGGGGGCCGTAATAATTGCGGCTGTGCTGCTGGACTCCTTCAGGAAGTACCTCCAGCGCAGGATGTCCGAACGCGCGCTCATGCGCATGGAGTAAACCGTATTTAATACTAATCCCAATTTGAAATGCGGTAAGGTTTGTGAGGATTTTTTTCGTGATGCAAGGCGCAGTCACGCAGGCGTAGCAGGCGGCTACGTCAAGGGACGGCAACGACGCAGCGCGGGAAAAAGACTGCAAAAATACAGCAGTTTAGGTTGGGATTAGTATAAGATAAATCAGGCAAGAGGCCGTTTCAAGGCGGGAGTTTTGTGTGAAAAACAGGGACGCCGCGCCCGCGGCGGTGAAAAAAAACCGGATTCTGTTCGCCGTCATATACATACTTACTATTGTTGTAGCGTTCAACGTGTTTTTGTACTTTAACCTGGACAGCTTTATGAGCGCGGCAAAAGGGGCTGAACCGAGCGGACAGGACGGCCGCCACTACGTAGTAATAGCCCAGAACGCCAACCTGGATTACTGGGACATGTTAAGGGCGGGCGCGCTCAGCGCGGGAAGCGAAACCGGCGCGGCAGTAGAGATTTTCGCCCCCGCCGTTTCAAACGCGTATGAGGAAGCGGAGTTCTTCAAAATGGCGGCCGCTTCGAACGTGGACGGCATAATGACGCACGTTCCTGACGAAGAACAGTTCAGGACGCTGATAGACGGGGCGGTCGAAAAGGGCATACCCGTTCTGACTTACGATACGGACGCGGGGTACAGCAAACGAACAAGCTACTTAGGGGTCGACAACCAGGAAATAGGGCGGTTGGCGGGCGAACTGGTAATAGAGACGATTGGCGAAGTGGGGAACGTTGTGCTGATCGTACAGGCACAGGACGGCTACCAGCTCGATGAGAGGGAGTACAGGTTCGTCATAGGATTCAACACATACCTTTCGGACTACCCCGAGCTTTTGCTTATAAGGGAGCAGTATTCCACAAGCAGCGTGATAAGCGCGGAAAGCATAGCAAACACCCTTCTCGACACTTACAACTCCATAGACATGATCGTCTGCACAAACGCCGTGGACGCCATAGGAGTGTCCGAAGCAATTAAAAACAGGGGAAGAGCGGATAATACCAGCATAATCTGCTGCAGCGTGAACGACCGCGTCATAGAGCGGATAGAGCAGGGCGGAATAACGGCGGCAATAGCCGTGGACTATTACAGGCTGGGAGAGATAGGCATAGAAACGCTTCACAACATAAACAGAGCGGCGGGAACGGCCGGTACGGACGAACTGGTGGACGTGGTCACGGCCGGAGCGTTAGGTGGGTACATTGAAAAGAACGCGCGGCGGGAAAACAGTCTCGGGCCGCGCGCAAGCGGATCGGACGGTTAAGCTATGAAAATGCGCATTGCCGACAGGGTCAGGCTATACATTTTGTTAGCGGCGCTCTTCGTCCTCGCCGCCGGGATAATAACGTTTTTGAGCTACTCATCCATGCTTATGGAAATAGAGCAGATGTTTGAGCAGAACGTCCACCTCAGCGCCATATCCGCAGAAACCGTGGAAATCGAAAACTCGCTGCAAAACTATCTGATATCCAACGACCAGGAGTATAAGGATGAATGCTCGTACCACCTCGGCCTGCTCAGTGATCACGCGGCCGGCATCGCGCCAAAGAACAATTCGCAGCTCATGGCCAACCTTAACGTAATGCTCAATAACTACATAGCGGACGTGAACACCTGCCTTATGGACGAGCGCTCCGGCTGGGACGGCAGCCTTGTGGAAGTGCATAACACCGCGCTGGACCTTGGAAGTTCGATAAGATTTTTGACGCGGACAATGGTGAACGGGCAGATGCTGCAGGACGCAAGGGACAACGCCCAGGCCATTTCAGGCCTCAGGATGACGCTTTTTATGTGCATAATAGCCATAGAGATAATGTTCCTCGTTACATACCTCTTGTCGGCGGCGTTCGCGGACAAAATAACACGGCCCATAATAAGCATGTCGAAATTCACCAAGCGGGTATCGCGCGGCGAGTACGGGGAGATGGACCTTCACGGCTACGCGAAAGACGAAATGCTGGAGCTCGCGCAGTCGCTTAACGCGATGGCAGGGAGCATAAGGCGGCAGATGGATGACGTGGAGCAAAAGGCGCTGCTTGAAACCCAGCTTAAGGAGCAGGAAGTAACAAATTACAAAATGAAGGAGCTTTTGGCGAAAACGGAACTCATGGCGCTCCAGTCTCAGATCAATCCGCACTTTTTATACAACGCGCTCAACACGGGCGCGAACGTGGCGATTCTTGAAGACGCGGAGGAGACGGGCAAATACCTGAAAGAACTCTCAAAACTGTTCCGCTACAATCTTTCCGAACTAAGCCGCATGGCGACCGTAAGGGAAGAACTGGAGCACTGCGAGAGCTACTGCCATATAATGGAGATGCGGTTCCAAAAGCGCATAGCCTTCCGTATAGAAGCCGACCCAAAGTGCCTTGAACTCAAAATGCCGCGCATGATACTCCAGCCGTTGGTGGAAAACGCGTATGTGCACGGGCTGGCCTCCATTGAAAGCGGGGGGCGGGTAATGGTGGACGCACGCATTGACGGGGAAAAACTCATACTGTCGGTGAAGGACAACGGAATGGGAATGGACGCAAAAAGGATGCGGGCGGTGCTGGAACAAAAATCAGGCGGAGGGGGCAACCAGTCGTCCGGCATTGGGCTCAAAAACGTGCTGGGCCGCCTGAAACTGCAGTACCAGAAAGAAGACGCCGTGGAAATAGTGAGCGGGGAGGGCGAAGGATTTTGCGTGATACTTTCCCTGCCGGCCGTGGAGGGCTGAAGCAATGTGCAGTTTTCTGGTTGTGGACGACGAACCATTGTCGGTTGCGTCGATACAGAAGGTCTTTCACAAGTACTACAGGGACATGGGCAGCGTCTACACGGCCCATTCGGGGAAAGAGGCGGTCAATAAAGCCGTTCTCCATCACCCCGACGTAGTGATAATAGATATCATGATGCCCGGGATAAACGGCCTTGAGGCCATAAACAAAATAAAGGAGATCAACCCGGGGACAGTGTTCGTTATTATTTCGGCCCACGATAAATTCCAGTTTGCCAAGGAGGCGATCGGGTTGGGCGTTTCAGAGTACGTGCTGAAGCCTGTGGACGTGGACGTACTAAAGGATGTCATAGACCGCGCCGCCGCTATGGTAAAGGAGCGCAGGGCGCGGCTGGAGCATGAGATAGACTACCAGTCCAACATGAGCAAACTGCGCCCCCTTCTGGAGCATCACTTCATACAGGCCGTGCTGTTTGAGCCGCCGTACGAGCTCTCCATGGAAGATATAGAGGAAATGATAGGCCTTAACAGCATAAGCGGGCGCATGCTGACGGTTGAGTTCAACCACGACGCTTACTCGGCCAGGGAGATACTGGAGCACGTCAGGCTGCAAAAGGGCTGCGTGGCGGCGGGAACTGTCTTCTCGCGCATAGTGGCTTACTGCGATATAGAGGACGACGGCGAGGCGGAGGAGCTGGCGCAGCGGCTCGTCGGCATGCGCATAGGGAACAACATGAAAATCGGCGTGGGCAGCTATTGCGCCGACGTCTCGTTGCTGGCGCGCTCGTACGAGCAATCGGTCGGCGCGCTTAAGTCGGTGAGGGGGCGGAGCGGGGCCCACCTCTTCTCGCAGGGGGACGTGGGCGAACTGCCGCCGTACCCCGCGCGCGCGGAAAACGAACTGCGGGACGCGCTGCTAACGGGAAACAAGGCACAGGCGGAAGAGCGGATAAGCGAGCTGATCTCCTGGTACGGGCTGAGATACGACGGCAAGCTCAGCCATATGCTGAAGGGCATGACGCAGATCGTGGCGCTAATACTGCGCTGGGAAAAGCTCCCCTCGGAAGAACCCTTCGTAATAGACATAGGCGAGCAGTACGACGAACTCTTCCACCTTAAGGACGGCGACGCGATGAAAAGCTGGTTCGTCGCCCTCTGCGGCAAGGCCATAGACAACCTTGGAGAGCTAAAGCCGGGGGACGACGACAGCATAATACTGGACGCCCGCCGCTATGTGGACGGGCACTACTGCGAGAGCCTGACGCTGGAGTTCATGGCGAGCAAGTTCTTTTTGAGCCCATCCTACTTCAGCACAAGGTTCAGGCGCGTCACGGGCGTGACGTTTATCGATTACCTTACGAACATAAGGGTCAAAAAGGCGCGCGATATGCTCGTTGGCGGAGGCTACAGCATAAAAGAAGTCGCGCGGAGCGTTGGGTACAGCAACGCGAATTACTTCAGCAGGGTGTTCAAGCGGGTGACGGGGCAGACGCCGTCCGACCTCATGCCCTGAAAATACATTGGAAAGGAAGCAAGGGAATGAATAGTGATACGATCACCGGCGGCAGGCGGGTTACGGAGAGAAAGGCCATAAAAGACCGGTTTTTGGGCAGGACTGCCATAGTTACGGGAGGGTCTGCCGGAATCGGGAAAGCAGTTGTTGCCGAGCTTTTAAAGGAAGGGGCGAACGTAGTCTTCTCGGGGATAAGCACGCGCGGGCAGGCAACGGAGGCCGCGTTCAAAGAGCAGGGCTACGACGCGGTCTTCATGCAGGGCGACATGGCGGACGAGGGGTTCTGCCACGAACTCGTGGATAAAACGGTGGAGCGCTACGGCGCGGTGCACTACCTCGTGAACAACGCCTTCTCGTTCATAGGCAAGGGAGAGGACGCCACGCGCGAAGATTTCCTGCGCTCTTACGAGGCGGGGCCGCTTGCGTATGCTGAAACGGTACTAAGGGCCTGGCCGCATATGAAGGAGGCGGGAGGGGGAGCGATAGTCAATATGTCCAGCATCTCCGGCCACATAGCGCAGAAGGACAGGTGGACGTACAATTCCTCAAAGGGCGCGGTGCAGCTTTTAACAAAGTGCCAGGCGATGGATCTCGCGAAGTACAATATACGCGTCAACAGCGTGAGCCCTGCTTTTATATGGTCCGACCTCGTTTACGGCATGTTGGATCACAGCGGCGGAGGCAAGGAGCGCTACGACAAACTATGGGGCAAGTACCATATGCTGGGCCGCTGCGGCGAGACGGTCGAGTGCGCGGCGGTGATACTATTTTTGCTGTCGGACGACGCGTCCTTCCTTACGGCAATAGACGTACCCATAGACGGCGGCTACCTCGCCATGGGGCCGGAAGGCTACGGCTGGGACACTCTGAATTCAGTTCTGGAAACGGAGGACATGGGAAGATGAAGAGTTACGCCTGGACATGGACGATAAAGCCCGAATGCCTGGATGACTACGTAAAGCTGCACAAAAACCCCTGGCCGGAAATGATCGGCGAACTGCGCGCGTCCGGGCTGCATATAATGGATATTTTCCAGTTCGGCAACCGCTTCTTCTACTACGCTCAGTCGGAGGACATGGACGCGGCTTTTGAGTACCAGTCAAAGAGTGAAGTGTGCAAAAGGTGGAATGCCATAACGAGCGCGATGGTTGAAGGCTCATTTGATTTTTCGGAGGAAGAGCCTGTCGCCTACCTGGACCGTTCTTTTACGCTGGATTAGTATGGAGAATGAGGGGAATATGGCAATGCAGCGAAGGTATGTACCAGGCCGGCGAAGAGTTCTTCCTCGCCGCTCCGGCCCTTGCCCTGCGCGGAAGGGGCGGTTCGCCCGTGCGCGCCATAGCTGTTTGCTGTATGTAGGTGCGCAAAGCAAAATAAAGCGGCGCTAATTGTTGACTTTCAACCGGATTTAAACTAAACTGTATGTAATTAGTATAACAGGGAAGACGGGTGAGAATCCCGCGCAAGTCCGTTGCTGTATTAACGGAGTTCCCGCGCATACGCCATTGGCCTTATGGGCCGAGAAGGCGCGCGGGCGCTATGATGTTTAAGCCAGAATACCTGACCATACGCAACTTCACGGCGACTGGGGTATGCGAATCGATTGATTCACCTACCCTTGTGCGGCGGCGGCCGTATGAGGATTTTTTATGTCAGGCCCTATTGTTATCAACATATCCTCGTGATGTGATTGTAATATGATGTGATTGTGTGAATTGGAGGCCGCCGTGCGGATAAAACCCGCGGCGGCTTTCAATATTGCCTCAAAATGCATTGCGCGCCCAGCTCTCGAGGTTCATCGAGCCGCATAATTTTTCTTCCTGTTTTAGCGGAAACAAATTTTTTGGTTAAAATCTTATACAAAATATACCAAAACAAACAGTATATCGACAGCCGCCGTGGTCGCATTTTTATAAATTTTTTGATATGATAATTGTATGGACTATATATTGCCAAAAGTCGTATTGGAATTGTTCAGCGCCCTGGTATTGATAGTGTTGATCGTATGCCAGTTGTCGGATAAGGACAGGAGCGAGCGGCTGAGCCGGATATTCCTGTTGGTGCTGTTCCTGCACACGGCAATGCTGCTGCTGGACGCCGCCGTGTGGATTGCCGACTGGCTGCCCGGCGAGTCTGTCGATACTTTTGCAAGGGCAGCCAATTTCATGGTGTATAGTTTAGGAATCATAGATGTCGCCGCTTTTATCGCGTATGTCTCGGAGAGCATCCCGCTCGAAACGCGCGCCAAAAAGAAGCTTGTCTGGTTTGTAAGTATTGTGGTGGCGGCTTTCCATGTACTGCTGATAATTTCACAGTTTAACGGCATGATCTATTCCATAGGCCCGGCCAACCAGTTCGAGATGGGGCCAATGTTCCTGCTGCCGCACCTGTTCGGCGGCATACTATTCCTGACCATAATCATAGTTGTGCTGCAAAACAGGAAGAAGCTGGGGGTGCGGAATACCGTGACATTTATGACGTACGTCCTCATACCGGCGTTGGCGCTTATTATCAACGCGGTCGTATACTACCTTATGCTGGCGTACGCGGCCATGGCACTGGCGCTGCTTGTCATATTCGTCAACATACAGATGCGGCGGGCGAGACAGCTGAAGGAAAAGGAACTGGAGCTCATGGAAAGCAAGGTTGCCGTCATGCTCAGCCAGATACAGCCGCACTTTTTGTACAACGCGCTCTATTCCATCAGCAAGCTTTGCGACATAGACGCGAAAATCGCGAAGGAAGCGGTCATAGACTTCGGCCAGTACTTAAGGGGCAACCTGGATTCTCTCACGCGGCAGGCGGCCATACCCTTCGAACATGAGCTAAGGCACGTCCAAACTTACCTGTCGCTGGAGAAAAAGCGCTTTGAGGAAAGGCTGGATGTGGTATACGACATAGGCGCGGTAGATTTTGAGCTGCCCGCCCTCACCTTGCAGCCCATAGTGGAAAACGCGGTGCGCTATGGAGCGGCCAAACTGAAACAGGGAGGGACGGTTACTATCCGTTCGTACGAAACGGATGAAGACTGGCTGGTAGTTGTGGAGGACAACGGCAACGGATTCGACCCCGGCGGCATCCCCCGGGACGGGCGCAGCCATGTAGGGATAGAGAACGCCGCAAACAGGCTGAAGCTGATGTGCAACGGCTCGATCCGCGTGGACAGCGGGCCGGGGCGCGGAACAGCCGTCACAATAAATATACCTAAGGGAGGCGGCGGGCCATGAATATACTTGTAGTGGATGACGAGAGGCTGGTGCTGGCTGCAATAAGGGAATCGGTGGAGGCTGTCAGCCCCGGGCAACCAGTGGCCTGCTTCGGCAGCGCTGAGGACGCGCTTTGCCATGCGCGGCAAAATCCTGTGGACGTGGCGTTGCTGGATATTGAGCTCGGGGGCATGTCCGGGCTGGATCTGGCGCTGCGCCTTAAGGCGATGAATGGAAAAACGAATGTGATATTCGTGACCGGATACTCGGACTACATGGGCAACGCCCTCTCCATGCACGCGTCCGGCTACATACTGAAACCAGCCAGGACGGAGGACATTGCCCGGGAGTTTGAGAATTTGCGGTATCCGCCGGAGAAAAAGCCGGAAAAGCGCATAAGGGCGAGGTGTTTTGGGAATTTCGAAGTGTATGTGGACGGCAGGCCGCTTCCGTTTACGCACGCAAAAGCCAGGGAGATACTGGGCTACCTTGTCTACAAAAACGGCTCCAGCGTATCAAAAAGGGAAATCGCGGCGGCGCTGTGGGAAGATAAGCCGTACACGCGTTCGCTCCAGTACCAGATACAGAAGAGCGTGTCGCAACTTGAAAAAGTGCTGGAAGGCGCGGGAGCCGGGGGAATGCTTGAGCGTTACTGGGGCCGGATATCCGTTAATACCGGTACGTATTCAAGTGATTACAGCGACTTTTTGAACGGGGACGTCGGTTCGCTCAACGCGTACAACGGGGAGTACATGGCGGAATACAGCTGGGCGGAGTTCACCGCCGGCGCGCTCACGCAGGCGGCGCAGCGAAAGAATGACGGCGGGTGAGCCGCAAGCTGTCCACACGCAAATTTTTCCATAAAACCCACATCAGGCCTACATTGCCTTTCATAATAATTCCAAAGGGGACACATGCGGCGCGCCGTATAATTAAGTTGCCCCGGAGGGAATTATGCGAAAAACAATACTTTTACTGATGGCTGTATCCCTGATCGCCGCATCCGGGATGGGGGCAGCGGCGGCGGCTGAGGAAGCGCCCGACGCGGGTGTGGTATACTTCGAAAACGGAACCATATACACGGCGGACGCGCAGGATACGGTTGCCGAAGCGCTCGCCATGGAAGACGGCAGGATAGTTTTCGTGGGCAAGGCAGAAGACGGGAAGGCGTACAAGGACGCCGCCCAAGAGGTTATTGACCTTGAGGGCAACATGCTCATGCCCGGGCTGATAGACAACCACATCCACTCGCTTTCCCCGGACTTTTTCGATTTCAGCCTTGTGGGCATAGCTACCTTCGAAGATACGATGAAAGCAATCAGCGATTTTGTAAGCGGGAACCCGGACAAAGAAACCTACTTCGGTTTTGGGTACATGGCTACGTTGTTTGAAGGCGGCGAGCTAACCGACGGCCCAAAGAAAGAGCGGCTGGACGAGATATGCCCGGATAAGCCCATGGTCATATACT
>JAVBSU010000042.1:0-4678 GCA_031556555.1 Christensenellaceae bacterium | reverse complement strand
TCTGTTCCCGTCTGGAAGTCGGTGTTTACCGTGGCTTTCCATTCTTCGTTTGAAACGGAAGAATTGTCCATCACCGTGTTTCCGGTGTCAGCTTCCCATTGCTGGTAAGCGGCTTCGTAATTCGGCCTGTTTCCGTCGTCTCCGCCGTAAGACGTAACGACAGTGAGCTCTACGCCGCCGTCTGAAAACTTGGCCGCCTTTGTCGCTTCGTCACTTGTAGCGGCTTCCGCCGACGCCGAAGGGCTCGCGGAAGCTCCTCCCGACGTGCAGCCCGCCAGCCCTAGTGCTACGCACATGACCGCCACGAGCGTGAAGATCAAAACTCTTTTCTTCATGTTTTCTTCCTCCTATATTGTAATTTGTCCCGCGGAATATATTTCCGCATTTTAAATTGATTATCACGTCAAACCGGCGCTGCGCCGCCCATTATCTCTATGCGCGCCACTGTTCTCTCCCCATCCGTCCCTGAGGTCACGGAGAATCTTGCCCTCTCTCCGTAAATCTGCTCCAGCCTTTGCACGGAAGTGCGTATCCCCTGCCTGTCTTCTCCCGCGCTGTCTTCCCCGCCTTTTATGATCCTGCCGGTCGCCTCTTTGTCTTCCCCGCTTAGCGGCCTGTCGTTTTCCACCTCAAGTATAAGGTCTTCCCCTCTCGCGTAAGCGCGCAGTATTATTTCGCCGTGCTGCTGCGGCATTACTCCGTATTCCACGGCGTTTTCCACAAGGGGCTGCATTATGAGGCTGGGCACCTCCCTGTCAAGCAGCTTTTCATCTATCTCCTTTTTAACGGCCAGCCGTTTCCCGAGGCGCGCCGATATTATGGCAAGGTAGGAATCGAGGTACTTAAGCTCTTCGGAAAGCGGCGCCCTGGCCTTGTTTCCTTCCTTTTCGGCCGAGAGTATGTGCGAGAGGGCCTCTATCATTCCAGCCACCCTGGACGCGCCCTCTGTTTTCGCCTCCCAGTTTATCTGCTCTAGCGTATCCCTCATGAAGTTGGGACTTATGCCGTTGTGCATCGCATATTCCCTCGCGCGCACAAGGCCGAGGTTTTCCTCCGTGTTTTTTTCGAACATTTGCTTTAAACCGGCCGACATCGCGTTGAACGTGTCCTCCAGGTATAAGGCTTCTTTACTCTTCGGCGCGCCCGTTATCCTGTAACCAAGCTCCCCTTTGCCTATCCTTCCCATCGCCACCGCCAGCGATTCGACTGGGCGGGTAACGCTGCGGTAGAATATAAATATGAATATCAGTATCAACGCGGCCAGTACCGCTCCCAGGATTAATATGCTGTAGACGATCTCAAACTGCCCGTTCATCGCCGCGCTGCTCATCCGCGCCGCGTACAGAATCACGCGGTTTTCAATATTCTTGTTTTCGTAAATTACGTAATCGCCGTTCTCCTCGCCGAGCACAGCAACGCCGCCTTCCATTTCTGGCGGGGCGGGTATATCCCCCTCAAGGCTGACCTTTATATCATCCAGCCATACCGCCACCCCGTTAGCCCAAGGCATGCCAAGTATGCCCTTGAACACAAACGGGGGATCCAGCTTCATTACAATCGTGGCGTAGGGCACGTACTTGCTGTCCACGAGGTTCCGGAGCATGTAGGCGTCCCCGCCATTCTCAAAAAATATTATCTCCGTGCCCGCTTCTTCGGTTAAATCCAGCACCTCGTGCTGTACGTTCTCCCTGTAGTTCTTGAGCCGCCCGCCCAGCCCGCCGTACTTCGCGTTGCTTACGGCGTATATATCGTCCGGGTCTTCCGTAAAGAAGAACATCGTCTCGGTAAAATTATCTTCGTAGCGGTACTTCCTGTTCAAAAAACCCTGCACCTGGCTGTGGAGAGCCACTAAATCGCCATCTTCCCCGTATTGTTTGTAAGCGTTATATATTATTGGGTCGTAAGACGCTTCCCTCGAATCGCTGAACGCCGCTTTTAAGTTAGCGTCGGACATAGAAACAGCATTGTCAAAACTAATTTTAACCGTGTTTTCAATCTCATTATTAACATTTTGGGAAACCTGGTAGGTCGTAAAGGCCACAAACACCACTACCGGCAGCACACAACAAAGCACTACGGCCAGAACCAGTTGCCACTTCAAAGACACGGCCCTTTTTTTCATAGAGTATATATAACCATAATCAGCATCCTAAAAACTGGCGTTCCTCATTAATATGGGCGATCAGCTCCCCGAACATCCCGACAGCCCTGTCGGCGAGCTCCTGCACCGGCATCTCGCCGCTTATGCGCAAAAGGGGTTCCGTTCCCGAAAAACGCGCGCTCACCCATCCCCCGTTTTTAAAACACACTTTGCAGCCGTCCACATACGATATCCTTTCGGGGATAAAATCGCCCTCGAAATGCGGCAATACCTTGTCTACAAAGAGCAGCCGCGATATAGCGTCCCTGTCCTTCTGGTTTATCCTGATTTCAGCGTCCGCGGAGCAAATTTCGCCGAACCGCTCCAGGATATCGCCGTACAGCGCGGACAGGCTCTTTTTCGTAATCGCGACCATCTCCGTAAGGAGCGCCGCCGCGTATATGCCGTCCTTTCCGTGGATGTGCCCCCTTACCGTCAGCCCGCCCGAGGATTCACCGCCTATTATGGCGTTCGTCTCTTCCATTTTCGCCGAAATGTGTTTAAAGCCCACCGGCACTTCGTAGCATGCCTCGCCGTAGGCCTGCGCGACCTTGTCGAGAAGGTGGGTCGTTGAAATGTTCCTTACCACCGGTCCGCGCCATCCCCTGTACTCCATTAGGTAGTAGTAGAGCAGCACTAAAAGCCTGTTCGGGTGCAGGAACACGCCGTTGTCGTCAATTACGCCCAGCCGGTCGGCGTCGCCGTCGGTCGCTATG
Organism: Christensenellaceae bacterium; assembly: GCA_031556555.1. GTDB lineage: Bacteria > Bacillota > Clostridia > Christensenellales > Christensenellaceae > UBA5399. The sequence goes on along the minus strand of JAVBSU010000042.1, from coordinate 1,822 downwards.
CCGAAGTTGCAGTGGTTCTCCGTTACAAAATCGCTGAGCGCGGACAGAGTACGGCTGTTGGGAGCGGGCAGCCGCCCGCCGAAGAGGGTGTCGTGCCTCTCGTGTATAACTAGCACGTCGCAGCGCGATGTCAGGAGTATCGTCCGCAATGAAGTCTGGCTGACGCCGTACATTGGGTCGAGCGCTATTTTTAAGCACGCGTCCTTTATCGCCCGAACGTCCACCAGCTCCAGTATCCTGTCAATGTAATCGTTTAAGGGGTTTATCTCGTTTATGAGGCCGCAGACCTGACCTTCAGCGTAATCGGCCGACAGCGGCGCGCCCTTTACTTTCGCAATCTCCTCCTCTATCCGGTTTGTGACCTCTTCCTGCGCGTCCCGCCCGCCCGTGGTAAAAAGTTTTACGCCGTTGTATATCGCCGGGTTGTGGCTGGCCGTAACGCCCATGCCAAACGGCGTATTGAGCTCGTCAACCGCGAACATAACCAGCGGCGTGGGCGCCGCCCTGTCTATTACATGGCAGCGTATCTTGTTGGCGGCCAGGGTTTCGGCGGCCCAGTGCGCCGCCTCCTTGGAAAGAAAACGGCGGTCGTAGCCTATGCACACCTCCTGGTTGTCCTTGTGCCGCGTTTTTATTATGTTGGCGAGCGCTTGCGACAGGAGCTGCACATTCGCCTTTGTAAAGCCGTCTCCTATAATCTCGCGCCAGCCGCCCGTTCCGAATTTTATCATATTCCCCTCCTGATTCACTCCATTAAAACCTCGACCGAACACCTCGAACCCTTTTCCAATATTGGTATGCGGCCGGTTTCTTTCCCATTGAACAGCAATTTGGCCACCCGCTTGCCGCCGTTCGGGTTTTCTATGCGTATGTCGTAGCGCGCGCCGCGAAAGACGCGCGAGACCGATACGGACTTCCAGCCGACGGGCAGCGCAGGCTCGATTACCAGCCCATTGTAGCCTGGACGCACGCCTAATATATACTGCGTGGCGGCGTAGTACGCCCAGCCCGCCGTTCCCGTCATGAAGGGGTGGCGCGCCCTCCCGAAGGCCGTGTGCGCGCTGCCCATGACGAACTGGCAGTAGGAGTAAGGCTCCGCCTGCCGCACTTCTATCATGTCGTTTTGATTGTAGGGGGACAGCGCGTCGTAGTATTCCACCGCGCGTTCCCCCCGGCCTATCATCGCCTCCGCCACCCACGCCCAGGGATTGGGGTGGGAGAATATCGACCCGTTCTCCTTTATTCCCGGATACACGCGGCCCATAAAGCCTACCCCGTCGTCCGGGCGCGTATAAGGCGGCGCGTTGAGCATCAGCCCGTACTCCGTGTAGAGGTAGCTATGCACTGCGTCCATGCACATCCGCGCGCGTTCGCCCTTCGCCACGCCCGATATGACGGCCCAGGTATTGCTCTCAAGGTGCACCTTGCCCTGCTCGTCCTCTTTGGACCCTATTTTGCGGCCGTCCGCCGTTATGCCGCGTATGTACCAGCCGCCGTCCCACAGGACGTCTTCGCAGGTTTTCGCCATGTCCGCCTCTTTCGTCCTGTAATGCTCAGCGTCTTCGCTTTTGCCCATGCGCTCCGCCAGCTCTATAAACAGTTTTGACGCCCAGCAGAGAAGGAAACTCACGAGGGCGCTCTCCCCGCCGCCAAGGTTAAGGCAGTCGTTCCAGTCGGCCCGGAGTCCCTTGCATATCCCGTGCGCGCCCACCTCTGAAAAGGAAAAATCAAGTATGCGTTTCATGTGCTCGTACACGCTGCCGCTGCCGCCGCCGGCGTATTCCATCTCTTCGTCCAAAAGCGCGTAATCGCCCGTCTCTTT
>JAVBSU010000014.1:0-9673 GCA_031556555.1 Christensenellaceae bacterium | reverse complement strand
GTCACCGGGCTTGATATGCAGTTGGCGGAAGAATACGCGCATAAGTACGGTTTTGAAAGTGCGTACGATGATTTTGACAAAATGCTGGCGGAGGCGCAGCCGGACATCGTATACATCGCTGTTCCCAACAGCATGCACTTCGGGTTTGTGATGAAGGCGCTCGACGCGGGAGTGAACGTGCTCTGCGAAAAGCCCATGCCGGATAATATGAAGCAGCTTACGGCAATGATGGACAAGGCGCGGGAAAAGGACGTGTTTTTGATGGAAGGCGTGTGGACGCGCTGCTTCCCCGCGGTGCGCAAAGCGCACGATTGGATTAAGGACGGCGAAATCGGCAAGGTGAGTTCGGTGCACGCGGCCTTTGGCATAAAAGCGCTGGAAGAAGGCTGGCAGCCGTGGAAGCGCAGCGCGAAGTTCAGCGCGGGCGCTATCCGGGACGTTGGCATTTACGTCCTCTCGTACGCATTCCTTGCCTTTCAGCAAACGCCTGAAAACATCTTTTCCAGCTATGTACTGGAAGACGGTACGGACATGCACGAGGAAATACTTCTGGACTACGGCGGCGGGCGGACAGCCATGCTCACCGGCTCTTTCCTCATGACAACGGAGCACCACGTCATGATCTACGGGGAGACGGGCGCGATCCGCATTGGCGAAAAGCTGTGGATGCCCAACAAGGCGGAATTGTTCAAGTACAGTGATTCGGACGTGTTCACTCTGGAAAGACGCGAAGAATACGACAGCAAGCATAAAACGCAGGGCTTCCAGTTTGAGATCACGCACGTACAGGATTGCATAGAAGCCGGCAAAAAACAGAGCGGCTTCTACCCGCTTGAAGACACCGTAAAAATATGCACGGTAATCGACAAGCTGAGAAAGGACTGGGGCGTGGTTTATCCGACAGACTGATGCCTGCCGCCCTCCAAAATGAAAACAGCCTTTAAAAGCCGGCCTGCAAGCTGGCTTTTTTACGCACTATTTGGCTCACGCCCCTGATCCGCGGGTTTCGCGCAGGCTATGGCCCCTGGACGGCGGCGGGGATTGACGCAAATACCGTTCACTTCTTCTTTGGCTTCACCCTAAGGCTTACGAGCCGCTTTACATCGTTCAACGCGTCTTCGTCACGGACGCTTATCATCAGCCATTTGCCACCGCACGAGAAGGGCGTGTCTTCGTAAAGCTTTCGAGTATAACCGCTGAGCGCGGGCGCAAGCAAACCGGCCTCGGGCGCCTCCTTCGCGCCTATGACCACCAGCGCGATGAAGTGCCCGGGCATGGGGTAGAGCGTGCACAGGGATTTGCCGCCCTTCTGGTACTTTACGTTCCAGCCCCTCTGGGCGGAGCAATTACTGTAGCTCTTTTTGGGCTGAACGCCGTACGCCTCCCGCAAATACTCGTTTAACATGGGCCACAGGCCGCTGCCGATGAATTCGCTTATCTCGGCGTCGCCCGGTTCGACGCCCCCGCCGTACAGGGAATCCCAATCCATAATAGCCTCCGTTATGCGCCGCGAACGGGTACGACGAGCTCGGTCACATACTCGCTTTCGGGGGCATCCATCGACTCGTTCAGGTATATTTCCCGCATGGGCTCGTCCGCTATAACGTAATCTTTTTGTGTATTAAGCCAGCCCATAAGATCAGACCACGCCGTGGATAAGCCGCTGTACGGCCCCTTGTACAAGACGTGCGCGACCTTTATACCGCCGCCCGGCACGACCTTCGCTTTTATATCGCCGCTTTCGGGCAGCAGGGAGCTGACGGCCATGCAGCAGTCAAAGTTCAGGACATCGCCGGTAACTTTGCCGTACAGCAGAAAGGAGCCGGTTATTTCGCCTCCGTTTTGCATCACGTATTTTGCGAGCGAGTCAAACACCGCCGTGATCTCCCCAAGCTGCGGCCAGGTGATCGTCATGGGTACGTACATCACGGGCGTATCCTCAAACTTTCGCGTTACTATCTCATGCTTCATAACTCATCCTCCGTTATTGTTTTACTGTACTCTCATTATAGCACGCAACCTTGACATCTATATGTCAGGGTTATATAATTTTTTATTACTATTGAACTAAGGAGTACCGGCAATGAAAATGGACAGGCTGATTTCTATAATCATGCTCCTGCTGGAGCGCGAGACCGTCAGAGCGGCTGAGCTGGCGAGGATATTCGGCGTTTCCACGCGCACCATCTACCGCGACATAGACACGCTGGGCCAGGCGGGCATCCCCGTCGTGACGTACCCCGGCGTTAACGGCGGAATAGGAATAATGGAGCAGTATAAAGTGGACAAACGCCTGTTCACGGTGTCGGACATCACTTCGCTGCTGATCGGGCTCACCGGCGTCCATTCTGCGCTTTCCGGAAGCGAGATCGCAAGCACGCTGGTAAAGATCAGGGGCATGATACCCGAAGAGCAGCGTACGGAGGTCGAATTCCAGACAAACCAGATAGCCATAGACCTCACTCCCTGGGGGCAGGCCGGAAGGCTGGCCGAGATGCTTTCGCTCATCAAAAAGGCGCTGGCGGAAAAGACCACGCTGGCCTTTGACTACACTAACGCTTACGGGCAGGCAAGCAGCCGGGAAGTCGAGCCGTACCGCCTGCTGCACAAGGGGAGCAGCTGGTACCTTCAGGGATACTGCCTTATGCGCGGCGGTTTCAGGACGTTCAGGTTTTACCGCATGGACAGGCTCAGGATAACAGGTAACAGCTTTGAGCCAAGGGACTTTGACCGCTCGGTTTTGGATATGGAGGGCCAGCCGGGCGCGCCCATGGTTGAAATTTGTTTCAGATTCGACGAGACGGCGCGCAAGGATATTGAGGAATACTACGGCGACGGCGTTATAGAATCGCACGAGGGCGGTACGCACATCGCAAAGGTCTTAATGCCCGACAACGAACAGAGCTACAATATCTTCCTGCTGTATGGAGACAGGTGCGAATGCCTGTCCCCGCCGCACGTTCGCGAATACATCCACAAAAAGGCAATGGCGGTCGCGGCAATGCACGCGGACCGACGGTAGTTGATTTTGCAATTTTGCAACAGGATATCTACTGTACTCTGCCTCCCTTAAGCTCATAAACGGCATCCGCCTCGTTGGCGACGTCTTTGGAATGGGAAACGATAACCACGCACCGGTCGTGCGCTTTCGCCGCGTCTTTTAGTACCGCTGTGATTTCCTTCGCCGTTTCCTCATCAAGGTTGCCGGTCGGCTCGTCCGCCAGTATCACGGGATTCCGTGAGGCGAGCGCGCGTGCGATGGCGACGCGCTGCTGCTGGCCGCCGGACAGTTTAAGCACATTGCGCTTCGCTTCGTCCTGCGTCAGCCCCAGCTTTTCCAGAATGGGCAGAGGTTCCTCCCTGGCGGTCAAAAGGACGTTCTCAACCGGCGTCATGTAATCGATAAGGTTGTAATTCTGGAACACGAAAGAGACCTTTTCCCTCCTGAGCTTCTCAAGGCCGATGCCGTTCACGTCCTGCCCGTCAAACAGTATTTTTCCTTCCTTTGGAGTGTCCAGCCCGCCGATAAGAGAGAGCAGCGTTGTCTTACCGCAGCCCGACGGGCCGAATATGACGTACATCATGCCCTGTTCAAAGCTCAGGTTTATATCGCTTAACACCGGCTTATCGCTCGTGTAATAATAATTCAGGTTTTTTACTTCAATGATACTCATGATAGTCTCCTCACTCCATTATGGTCAGCAAATCTTTGGGCTTTTTGCGCAGTATGATCAGGAACGCGAGCCCCACCGAGGCGGCGGCGAGCGCAAGCCCGATTCCGCCCGCCGTAAGGACGGCGGCAGCGGAAGGCCGTATTAGGAATTCCGCATCGTGTTCAAGCTGCCCAAAGTCGATAACTTCGCCCGTGTAGGCGGTGAATTCTTCAGTATGCGCCGCCGGTTGTACGGCCGGCGCGCTCCCGTACATCATGCCTCCGATAAGGGATGAAACAGGGATGGACACGGCCCAGGCAATGGCGAAGGCCACGATGAACACCAGCAGGCATTCCAATAGCTGCTGAAGGAATATCCCGCTTTTGCGTATGCCGGCGGACATCAGCACGCCCGCCTCGTGCACCCTGTCGCGCGTCCACATAAGTAGCAGCAGGGAGATGATAACGGCTCCCGCCACGGCGATGGCGGCGACCATTATCTTAGTCGCGCCGTCCAGCCTCTCCAGAGGGGCCATCGATTTTTCATAGGCGGTGTTGTTTTCGGTAAGCTCCAGCGAATCCAAACCGTCCCCCAACCCGCTCCTTACGCTGTTCACTATAGAAGGGAGTTCTTTAGGGTCGGCGGCAAAAAATGCCGCGCCGCCGGTATACGATTCCGCGTTCCCGCCGCTTAATTGGTCCTTTACGGCGTTTCCCGAGTTTTGGTCTATAAAAATGAAATTCGCGGGCAAATCGCACTCGGGAGTAAGCGCGCCCGGTTCCTTCGCGTCCGCCTCATCGAAAATACCAACTATTTCAAATTCGAATGTGTTACCCTTGGCTTCCGTCACTGATATTACGTCGTCCGTGACTGAGGCGGTGATATGGCCGCCCGGCGCAAGGCCGTTCATGTCCGCGAGCCCGCGCGATATCATGGCGCTGGCGCTATCGCCCGGCGTGACGTGCCTTCCTTCCGCGAGGGTAAGTATGTCCAGCAAAAAGTACTCATGCAGGCTGCTGTCCGTGTTGCTGAGCACGCGCGCGAGCCGCGCCTTGCTGCCGCCTTCGCCCGTGAACCGGGCAGGCTTTAGCATGAGGTCCGGCATGGTCAAGTAAAGCGTGTCCATCGCGTTGAAGCTTTTTATGCCGTCTGTACCGGCTATTTCGCCAATGAGCGCGTCATCCACATCTCCCGCGCCAAGTTTGCCGGAGACCTTGAAGTAGCCTCCGATGGATTCGCGAAGGCGTAGCGCCGCGGTTCCGGCCGCGTTGTTTATCGTCATACCGGTCAGGATAAGCGTGGAAACCACGAAGAAGATGAGGAGAAGCAGTATGGTTTTCCCCTTTTTGCGGGATATGTATAGTAGCGCTCGTTTAAATGCGGTCATGCCGTTACCTTTTCATGAGGATATCGCGCGGTTTAAGCCGCGTAATGGAGCTTGATGACGCGAGGACGGATAGCACGGCTACCACCGCCATTACGCAGAACACGATAGTGCTCACGCCGGGCGGGACTGCGTAATCAAGTTTTACCGGCCCGCTGGGTGCTTTGGACACCTCCATGGTCCAGGTTTCGGGTATGATTTCCACGCCGTAGGGCTGCCCTCCCTCCGGCGGGCTGGCCATACCGGCCATGGCATTGCCCAGCGCCGACGCTACCGGGCCTGCGAAGGCGGCGGTGATGAGAAAAGCGATCAGCGTTAAAACGAGGCACTCCGCTATAAACTGGAGCAATATATTGGATTTGCTGATCCCGATGGAAGTGAGTATGCCGATCTCGGTGCGGCGGCTTTTAGTCCACATCGTTATCAGCAGCGCCATTATGCAAAAGCATCCGGCCACGACGATCACGAAGAGCAGCGTGGAGAGATTGGAAAGCGATTGCAGCGGGCCGGCGGAAGTCTGGTAATCGCCGTCATTCTTCTCAATGTCATAGTAGTTCCAGTCTAAAACGTCCATGCCGCGCACCTCGTCCATGATGGAATCCAGCATTAGCGGGTCGTCCACGTAGAACGTCAACGCGCCGAAAGTTTCGGCTTCATCCGTCACGATCTGGCCTCCATAATGCTTTATGTATTCAACATGGGCCCAGTCGTCGATCTCTTTGCCGGTGAAGACCATGTTGGCGAGTATATCCGCTTCGAAAGTGTACTCGGACACATCCTGCTCGAAGTTGATGCCGAAAAGGCCTACTATCTCCATACCGTAGGGGCTGCCGTAAATTTCGCCGGTGACGAATTCGTACGAATGCGCTGTTATGGTATCTCCTATAGACAAATTATTCCGCGCCGCGAATTCTTCCGAAACGAGCGCTTTACGCCTGTCCGACCCGTTAAGGTGCCGCCCCTCCCGAAGTTCGACAGCGCCGTTAAGGAAAAACGGCTGCCACTCGCTTTCGTCCAAGCCGAGAAAGCTTTGGGATCCCGCGCCCCTTTCGGCGGACTGGAGTGACAATTCATATTCCTGATGGCCGGTATACGCCTCGGGGTCCTGGGCGAGAAGGCTTTTATAGTATTGCGCGGAGTGCCCGGGTATGACATCAAGCCCGGTGTAAAGCTCGTATTGCCCCACATCGGAATAGTGCCCTTTGATCCCGTCGATCGCGAGGATCCGGTCAAGCCCTTCCTGCCGGAGCAGCTTAATTTTCGGCTGGCGGACGATTTCGCCTTTTCCATTCGTGTATTTTGTAAAGATTTGGTCTCCGGGCGTTCCGTACTTTATTTCCAGGTCAAAACCCGAAGTCATGCTTTGACGAACCTCTCCGGCGGCCTGGGCCGCGCTGGCCCGGACGGATATCCCTACAAGCGCGAACAGGCCCATGGCGAAGAGCAGGCAAAAAAGTATTGCCGTCCTTGATTTTTTGCGGCTTATGTAGAGTAATGCCCTTTTTATTATACTCATGGCGCAATCCCCTTAAAATTTGAAAAATATGCTGTGAAATTAATATTGGACTCCTATTCAATTATATTGCATTTCGCTGCCGTCTTCAATACGCGCGCGGCGGATTTCCCCCATGTCCCGATATTTATCTTCAACATAATGTCCGAAAACGGCTGGTATTGATTCCTTGGAATGATATACTGTGTATAGAAGGTTGCTGGGCAAATAACTTTCCACAAAGGAGCTAGCAATGGAAGCGGACTCAAAACCTGCTTTGCTTGACAAAAAAACATACTACCCGGTGTTCAAGGCGCACGACGCGCGCTTTGACGGGAGGGCTTTCGTCGGGGTATCTTCAACGGGCATTTACTGCCGGCCCGTGTGCCGCGTGAAAATGCCAAAGGAAGAAAACTGCACTTTCTACAGAAATGCCGCTGCCGCTGAAAACGCCGGGTACCGGCCCTGCTTAAAGTGCAGGCCGGAGCTCGCACCCGGATGCGCGCCCGTAGACGCGGCCTCGCGGCTGTCCCAGAAAGCCGCGCTCATTATAGAAGACGGCTGCCTCTTTGAAAGCGGCCTTGGTGAAGTGGCTGGAAAGCTAGGCGTTACGGACAGGCATTTGCGCCGCGTCTTCACGTCGGAATTCGGCGTTTCACCTGTCCAATACCTCCAGACGCAGAGGCTGCTTCTGGCCAAAAGCTTATTGACCGACACAAGCCTCAGTGTCACCGACGTGGCGTTTGCGGCGGGTTTTGGAAGCTTAAGGCGCTTCAACGCCCTGTTTAAAGAGCATTACCGCATGCCGCCGTCCGCGCTCCGCAAGCAGGTGAAAGCATCAAGCGCCGCGGCGCGGGGAAGTGCGACGCTGTTCCTTGGCTACCGCCCTCCATACCTTTGGGATAACATCCTCGCATTCCTCGAAGGACGGGCGATCCCCGGCGTGGAGCGCGTGGCCGGAGGCGCTTATCACCGTACGGTAAGCATAGAGCACGGGCAAGACGTTTACCGGGGATGGGTAAGCGTACGGAACGCTGAAAAGAAAAACGCGCTTGCCGTAACGGTATCGGAGGCGTTGCTGCCCGCCATCCCGGTGATTCTAGCTAGGGTAAAAAATCTTTTTGACCTGCAGTGCGGCCCGGAGGAAATCTACAATTGCCTTGCGCGTATGAACGAAATCAAAGAGGGCATGTGTGTTCGCGGCGCAAGGCTTCCGGGCAGCTTCGACCCCTTTGAAATGGCGGTGCGCGCCGTGCTCGGCCAGCAGATAACGGTAAAGGCGGCGCGTACGCTGGCGGCGAGGATAGTATCGGCATTAGGGACCGGGATTTCCACTCCAATCGAAGGCTTGACGCATACATTTCCCACTCCTGCCGGTTTTTGCGTTCCCGGCGAAGCAATAGAGAACCGCCTCGGCGTCCTGGGAGTGACGGGCGCGAGGGCGCGCTCCATCCGGGCGCTGGCTTCCGCCTTGCTTGAGGGGGATATCGAATTGTCGAGGAGCGCGGACCCTGAGGTACAGATGGAAAACCTGCACGCCCTGCCCGGCTTTGGAGATTGGACGGTGCAGTATGTCGCCATGAGGGCGCTCGGTTGGCCGGATGCCTTTCCGCATACCGATTCTGGGGTAAAGAAGGCGCTTTCCGGCCTTTCTCCCAAAGAGATATTGGAGATGGCTGAGCAATGGAGGCCGTGGCGCTCATACGCAACTATAAACCTGTGGAATTCGCTTTAAGAAGAGGTAGCGCTTATTATGGAAAATAAACAATACACAATGGAGTACGCTTCGCCGGTAGGGCAATTGACGGTAGCCAGTGACGGGGAGAGTATCATTGGGCTGTGGGTGAAAGGCCAGAAGTATTACGCGGCGGCGCTGGACGGCAAAACTTGTTGCGAGCCGCTGCCTGTGTTCGACCGCGCGGCGGAATGGCTGGGCAGCTATTTCAGGGGCGAAAATCCTGAAATGACGCTGCCGCTCAATCCGCGAGGGAGCGGATTCCGCAGGGGCGTGTGGGATATACTCCGCGCTATACCGTACGGAGGGCTTACCACTTACGGCGAAATCGCGAAGGAAATGGCGTCTAAAGCGGGCGCTGCCTCCATGTCCGCTCAGGCGGTGGGCGGCGCTGTCGGGCACAATCCCATTTCAATCATCATTCCGTGCCACCGCGTTGTGGGATCGAACGGCAGCCTGACGGGGTACGCGGGCGGCATAGACGTAAAAATCAAGCTATTGGAGCTTGAAGGCGCGCCCATGGATAAGCTCTTCGTACCCCGCAAAGGGACCGCCCTTTAGCGCTTCGAATAAAAGGCGGGGCGTTTTAGTATGTAATACTAACCACTAATTAAAACACCTCATCTTTACGGCTTTTTTTCCGCGCTGCGGCGTTGCGGGCACTTGACGTAGCTACAGCTACGCCTGCGCGTCCGCGCCTCGCATCACGAAAAAAATCCTCGTAAATCTATCGGCATTTCAATCAGTGATTAGTATAAAAAGCTTTGCGGCAGATCATGTTTTACTTTCTTCGGCATTTCGTATATAATTGCTCATAATATATGGGTGTATTAAAAAAAATGCCAATTATACTGGTTGCAATTATAATTTGCGTGCTCGTGGCCGTACATATTATCTCCATGTTTACGTGGGACAAGCGGGTGGAGTACGTCGAAACAACATACAGGTCGGACAAAGTAAGCGACGGCGCGGAGGGTTACGTAATCGCCTTTGTTTCGGATACGCATGCCCTGCCGGCCGCCGGGATAAGGGAGATCGTGGATAATATCGATGCCAGAGGCGTCGACCTGCTGCTGCTCGGAGGCGATTACAGCGGTAACACGGAGCTTCTGCGCGAGTCCATGGAAATATTCGGAAGCGCGCGCACAAGCGGCGGCGTGTATGGCGTTGAAGGGAATCACGACGACTACAGGATTGCGTTCGCATACATGGAGGAATACGGTATAACGCCGCTTGACAATACCGGCGTAAGGCTTATGGACGGCCTTTACTTAGGCGGCGTTCAGGACCTTTGGAACCGGGAACCGGATGCGGAAAAGGCGCTCATGGGCGCTAGCCCGGAAGACTTGAAAATACTGCTGTGCCACAACCCGGACTACGCAATGGACGAAGCCTCAAGAGGGGCCGGC
>JAVBSU010000139.1:0-6450 GCA_031556555.1 Christensenellaceae bacterium | reverse complement strand
CCCGGCGGCAGCTCGTCCACTATGGAGATGTCCGTCTTGCCGTACAGCACGAGCGCCAGCGAACGGGGTATGGGCGTGGCGGACATTATTAGCGAGTGCACGTCGCCTCCCGTAAGCGCGGCCCGCTGTTTTACGCCAAAGCGGTGCTGCTCGTCAGTTATGAGGAGGCCCAGGCGGGAGTACTCGATGTTCCCGTATATGAGCGCGTGCGTGCCGATTATTATGTCCGCGCCGCCCTCCGCTATGCGCGCCTTCATTTCCCTTCGCTGTTTCGCCGTCAGCGCGCCCGACACAAACGCCAGCCTCTCACCCCCAAAAAGCCGCGCCGCCGCGTCGTAGTGCTGCTTCGCCAGTATTTCGGTAGGGGCCATCATAACGCTCTGGTAGCCGCCGCGCCTAAGGCAGTGCATGGCAAAGAAAGCCAACGCCGTCTTGCCGCTGCCCACGTCCCCCTGCACCAGCCTGTTCATGTACGACGGCCCGGAAAGGTCTGCCGCTATCTCGGCCATTACCTTCATCTGCGCCTTTGTCGGCTCAAACGCGAGCATTGCCGTAAATTCGCTTATAATATTTAAGTCCGCGCCCAGCCTTATGTTGCTGTTTTCCGCCTTCTCTTCGTTGAGAAGTTCCAGCATGCGGCAAAACACTATGAGCTCGTCGAATATGAGCCGCCCGAGCGCGGAATTGGCGGTCTCGATATCCTTGGGAAAGTGTACGCCGCGCAACGCTTCCCCGAGTCCCATCAGCTCGAAGCGCTCAAGGAATTCCACAGAATAGGGATCTTTAATCTCCGCTGATTGGAGCGCGGCCTTCATTATTTTTCTTGCGTTAGCCTGTTTCAGCCCGGCGGTGAGCGGATATATTGGCAGGAAAGGATCTTCCGGTTTTTTAAAGTATATTTCGGGCGAAGACAGCGCGGCCTGCCGGTTTTTGTATTCCAGCCTGCCGTATATGTAGATGCCCTGGCCTTTGCTTATGTAGCGCTTTATGTGAACCTGGTTGAATATGTCCACATTCACCACGGCGCTGCCGTCCGAGACCTGGAATGACGTTATCTCCAGCCCCTGCCTTATCCGGCGCGTGCGCGGCTCGGTGAACACTTCGGCATTAAAAAGAGCGGGTTCGCCGAGTCCCGCTTCACAAAGCTTCTTTACGTTTGAAATGTCTTTATATGTCCTGGGAAGGTAGTGTATTAAGTCATCTATTGTAATGACGCCCACTTTCGCGAGCAGTTTTTGCGTCTTTTCCCCCACCCCGGTGAGACTCGTAACGCTCATTCCACTGAAACGATATACGGGTATATCGGCTGCCCCCCATCGACCAGTTCTATATCATAGCTGTCAAAAGCCGTTTCAACAGCCTCAATAACTTGTTTTGCCTCAGCCGCGGCGACGTTCTCACCGTAGTAGACAGTTATTATTTCCGAGTTGTCGTCAATGATGCGCTTCATGAGGTCGACGGCCACCGTTTGCACGTCGACGCCGCTAGTGACTATCCTGCCTTCCGCTAAACCGATGAGGTCTCCCTTGTTTATTTCTATGCCGTTCAGCTTTGTATCCCTGACCGCGTGCGTGATCTGACCTGTATGCACGCTGCTCACAGCCTTGTTCATCCTCGCCGCGTTCTCGTCTATACCAACATCCGGGTCGTAGGCAACTGCCGCCGATATGCCCTGGGGTATGGATTTTGTCTTTATTATGACGACGTTCTTGTCGCTCATCTCGGCGGCCTGTTCCGCCGCCAGTATTATATTCTTGTTGTTGGGAAGGACGATAATGTTGTCCGAATTGGCGTCTTTTATGGCCTTTAATATATCCTCCGTCGACGGGTTCATGGACTGGCCGCCCTCTACTATGCCGTCAACCTGCCAGTCACGGAATATATCCACTATGCCCTTACCCGAGCACACGGCTATTACGGCAAGGTTTTTGAGTTCTTTCGGTGGGATCGCATACTCGTCCGACAGCTCCCTGTGCTGCTCACGCATGTTGTCTATTTTTATGTCGCTGAGTTCGCCGAGCTCAAGCGCGCTTTGCAGCACCACACCCGGATCGTTCGTATGCACGTGGACTTTGACGAGCTCGATGTTCCCAACGACGAGCACGCAGTCTCCCAGTTTTGAATAGCTGTTCCGGAGCGCGTCGATGTCCCTTTCCTTTATACCCTTGAATATATTTTTTATGAAAAACTCGGTGCAGTAGCCAAACTCGATGTCCCCGTTGTCCACGCTGAGGCTGGTCAGATCCGCTATGTCGCCATCCGCCACGAAAATATCGCTGGACTGCGTTATCTGGCCTTTGAGCACCGCTTTAAAACCCATCAGGAGAACCAAAAAGCCCGCGCCGCCCGCGTCCACAACGCCCGCCTCTTTCAAAACGGGCAGCATGTCAGGCGTCTTTTTAAGCGTCTTCTCGCCTTCCCTTATCATGAACACCAACTGGCGGTATAGATCCTGCGACCTTAACGAGAAAGCCTCGGCCGCGTCCGCAACGCTCTTTGCTACGGTGAGTATCGTCCCTTCCTTGGGCTTCATCACCGCCTTGTACGCAAAATCGACGCCCCTCGAAAAAGCCTGCGCCATGAGGGCCGTGTCTATGCCTTCTTCCATGCCCATTATCGCGTCGGTAAGGCCCGCGAATATCTGCGAAAGTATTACGCCTGAGTTGCCCCTTGCGCCTTTGAGCGCCCCGAAGCCCAGTGCGGTCATCACTGATTTTATGTTCGTGCCGTCATCGCTGAGAGCCGCTACTTCCCTGGCCGCCGACAGCATGGTGAGCGACATATTCGTACCCGTGTCTCCGTCAGGAACGGGAAAAACGTTCATCGCGTCGAGCGAATCCTTATTCTGCTCCAGCAAAGCGGCCGCTCCCAGTATCATGTCCTTTAAGAGCGCGCCATTAAGCTTATTAACCAACCTGTACCTCCCCCTTTAGTAACAGGTATACTTTAACGTCAGGTCTCTATCCCCTGGACGACTATGTCAACGCTCTCAACGTTAAGGCCTGTATCCTTCTCAACAGAATACTTGACTTTGTCTATTATGTTTTCGGCGACCGCGCTTAGCGACACCCCGTATTTTACGGTGATGCTGAGCTGTATGGTTATGTTCTCGCTGCCGTCCGCCCTTACCGAGACGCCTTTTTTGATGTCGCTCGTTTTAAACCACCCGCTAAGCGTTTCCCCGAAGTTTTTTTCGGACATGCCCGCGAGACCGTAGCATTCTATTGCGCTAAGCCCCACCACAGTGGCGAGATAATCGTCGTCATAAACAATTTTACCGTAATCGTTTTTAAGTACAGCGCTCATTTCAAACCTCCTCTTGTGCTTTTCAATAAAACTACATCTTCTTTTTGATTTGAATTTATTATACAATACATGATATATAATATCAAACAAATACGGTTAAACGCCGAAATAAAAAATTAAATGCTTGCATTGGGCTTTCAAAAATGATAAAATAAATGGCGTTTGATACGATTACACCGTAAGGGAGGTGTTTTTTGGTGGCTAAGTATTGTGAAATATGCAGCAAAGGCGTTATGTCAGGAAATAAGATCAGCCATTCGCACAGGAAGTCGAGAAGGATCTGGGCTCCCAACGTCCAAAGGGTCCGGGTTCTTGAAAATGGCGCGCCTGCGCGCAAGTACGTGTGCACACGTTGCATGCGCTCGGGCAAGGTAGAGCGCTATATGTAGTAACGCAAAAAGTTTATAGCGCAATGTAATTTGCGCTTTTTTTGTTTCCTTTTTACAGCTTTATTTTAATAATAAACACAGGTTCCCGGGAAAAAATGCGGGCTTCGGCACCAGAGAACACATTGCTCACTCCGCGCGGCCTGTCGTTTCTCAATACCAGTTCCTCCAGGGGATAGTAAAGCCCGCTCGCGGTGACCACAGCCGTATCGTCAACAGGTATGATCGAGACGGTTTGCCCGGGTTCGCCGCTTATGGCAAAATCCCCGCTGCCTATTTCAAGCGACTGCACCGCGTCCTCGATCGTGAGCCTCGCGCCTTTTTCGTGCGCCCACTTTACGAGCATCAGGTTTGAAAGCAAGTGGTCTATACGGCCGCCCGTGGCGCCCAGCATGATTATTTCATTGGCGCCGCGCGCTATTGCCTGCTCCACCGCTAAAAACGCGTCCGTGTCGTTCTTTTCCTCCGGCACCTCCAGCACCTCGATGCCGTCCTTCAATTCTTCCCGGCTGAGCGAATCGAAATCGCCCACTAAAAGATCCGGCTCAATACCCGCCCCGGCGAGGAGCTTATACCCTCCGTCCGCGGCTATTATATAGCCGCTCTCCTCCGCCCTCCTTAATAAAAGAGCGCGTGGCGGCGGATCCCCGTTCACCGCTATGAGCGCTTTCAAACGCCGCTCCCCCTCAATGCCTGTATGGCGGCCCTCACGTCCCCGCCGAACACGGCGCTGCCCGCCACAAGGACGTCGGCGCCCATTCCGGCTATCTTGGCGGCGTTGCCCGCGTGCACCCCGCCGTCCACCTCCAGCTCGACGTTGTAGCCTCCCTCGTCTATCATTCTCCTGAGGCGTTTGATTTTTTCGCCCACCTGGGGCACGAAGCTCTGCCCGCCGTAGCCCGGGTTGACGGACATTAAAAGCACCATGTCCACGTCCATGAGCACGTATTCTGCCATTTCAAGCGGCGTGGCCGGGTTTAGCACGACTCCCGCCCTGACGCCCTTGTCCTTTATCGCGCACACGACCCGCTGCACATGCCTGGTCGCCTCCACGTGGAATGTTATTATGTCCGCGCCCGCGGCGGCGAACCTGTCCACATACCTCTCCGGCTCCACTATCATAAGGTGCACGTCCAGCGGCAGGGATGTATGAGGCTTTATGTCCTCTATCATCTTGAAGCCAAATGTAAGGTTCGGCACGAAAACTCCGTCCATGACGTCGCAGTGCAGGTAGTCCGCGCCCCCGAGCTCAACTTCCCGCACGGCATCCGCCATGTTCGCGAAATCCGCCGACAATATCGACGGGGCTATTTTTGTCATTTCTTTTCTCCTATCGCGTTCGTTATTTTTAGATACCTTTCGTATCTTTGTTCGTTTATTTCACCCGCTTCTACCGCCCGCTTCACAGCGCAGCCCGGTTCGCTGCCGTGCAAGCAGACCGAGAATTTGCACTCGCCCACGTACGGCTCAAACTCCCTGTAATAATTCCTTACGTCTTCTTTTTCCATATCGCCGATATCGAACATGGAAAAGCCCGGCGTGTCGAACACGTAAGCGTCAAGCGCGGCTATGTATATGAGCTCCACGCTGCGGGTCGTGTGCTTGCCCCTGTCAGTTTTTTTGCTGAGCCCGCCCACGGGCAGCTCCAGCGTACCGTCAACAACGTTAATGAGGGACGATTTGCCCACGGCCGACTGCCCGGCAAAGCACACGCACCTGCCCCTCAGTATGTCCTTAAGGCCCTCCATACCCGCCCTGGTGTGCGCGGATACGACCAGCGTCTTAAAAGCCGCGTACTGCCTTACAACTTCCTCCGCGGTCTCCGCCCCCGCCTCGCTCTTGTTCACGCAGACCACCGGTTCTATGCCGGCCAGCCCGGCCTGCATTATGAGTTTGTCGGCCAGCATGAAATCTATGTGCGGCTTCTGGGCTGACACGACCAGAAGCATGGCGTCCACATTGGACACGGCCGGCCGAACGAGGCTGTTTCCCCTCGGCTCTATGTCTTCTATGTAGCCGGTCAGGAGGCCGTCCTGCCCCGAAAAGCGCACGTAATCGCCCACAAGGGGCGTTATGTTTTCCTTCCTGAACCTTCCGCACGCCCGGCACTCGTGGACGCGTTCGCCGTCGTGAACATAGTAGAAGCCACCCACGCCTTTTATTATCCTGCCCCTGATACTACTCAACCACCTTTTCAAAAGTTACCGGATTGCTTATTTCCATCGTGTTGTTGAGGAACACCACGACGTGCTTCGTTTCCTCCGGCAGGTCGCTGTCAAAGTACAGCGTCACGTCTATGGGTATAGTGTGCGCCCCGGCCGCCTTAACTTCCGAACTTATTACGTAATACACGGGTATGTCGTTTATATAGTCGGCCACCGCGGCCGTCACCGTCGTCCTGTCCTCCTCCACGTTTACCTGCTCCTCGCCCTGGTATGAATAGGGCGTGCTGTGGAATTTTGATACGTACAGGATCACAGGCTGTTCCGCCGCCTGCTCGCCGCCCTCCTCCGGAAATTGCTTGCTAACCACTCCCGGCGCGTACTCCGCCTCCTGCTCTATCACGAAGAACGTTGCGAAGCCCTGCTCCTTAAGCTTTGCCAGCGCGTCGTAAACGTCTGTGCCCACAACGTCCGGGATGCGCTTCTTCCCTTCATCTGGCGACACTTTTACAACTATCGTGACGCCTTCCTCCGGTATGAGCTCGCCCGCGGCGGGCCGCTGCTCCATCACAAACCCTATAGCCGCCGTACCGTCG
>JAVBSU010000110.1:0-15232 GCA_031556555.1 Christensenellaceae bacterium | reverse complement strand
TGTATCTGCTCTTTAAGTGCAGGGTCGTCCTGGGCCATGACGAGATCCATCATGAAATCCTCCATGCCCCTAAGCATGGAAGCCATGCTGAACGCTCCCTGGTCCGCGCGGCCTACGACCAGGTATTCGTCCCCTATGGCGTTCGCGACCTGGCGGCATGTCTCCACCCACACGGGCAGCCTGCCGTCTTTCTTTGGATCTACGACGGCCATGTCACTTAGCTGTTCATAGTCGCCTATGCAGCCCTTTTTCCAGCGCGCGCACTCATCTTTGGAGAAGACAACTTCCGCGCCCGCAGCCTCAGCGAGCACAACGGTATCCCCGCAGAGTATGGAGCCGTCGAAGCCGAAGCGCTCCCTCTGTTCTATCGAAGCTTTTGCGCGTTTATCCGGGTCGTAAGACCAGTCCATAAAATCCACGCCCGCAAGGTGCGCCGCCACGTGCGAATCCTGCGGCAGCACGGCCAGCCTGTCGGGTATTTCATGGTTAAGCGTTTTAAGGCACCTTTCCTTTCCTGTCATGTGTTCTTCCTTTCAATTCGGAATAGTATTACATTTCGGGCCCGCGGCTGATTGCGGCGGGCCCGTAAACGTGGTTGTATCAATTATTAAATTATCTGTCAGGCGTTAGGACTTGAGGCTGTCGGCATAGGTGTCGATGTTGTCCGTCGTAACGAACATGCAGCCGGAGTCCGTCTTGTATTCGGCGGGTTCCGCTCCGTTGGCGAGGTAGTCGTAAGCTATTTTCGCGCTTTCGTTTCCGATTTTGTAGAAGTTCTGCGCCATAGTGCCCCAGATATCGCCCGAGCGCACGAAGTCCAGCGTCTCTTCCACGTCGTCTATGGCAAGGATCACAAGGTCGTCGCGTCCCAGTTCTTTAGCCACTTTGGCGGCGGCGGGGCCAGCCTCTCCGCAAACGCCTATCAACGTGTTGATTTCCGGATGCGCTGTGAGAGCGTTCTGGTATCTTTCCATGGCAACCATCATGTCGGAGTTGCAGGGCTCGTTCAGCACCATCTCAAATTCGCCGTCATAGTTCTCGAGGGCGTCGAGGTAACCGTCGCGGGCCTTTATCGCGAAGGACGCGTCCATAGTGGACTGGAGTATGTGCGCCTTGATCGGCTCTCCGGCCATTTTTTCCATTAAAGCTTCGGCGCCCTGCCTGCCGAGCTCCGCTTCGTTTGTTCCAACGAAGGCCAGCGAGGTGGACTCGTCGTCTTCCGAACCAACGAACACCACGGGTACGCCCGCGTCCGCGCACTTCTGGATGACGGGACGCATAGCCTCGGGAGCTATGGGCATCGTTATGATGGCGTCAGCCTCGCCGGCCAGCGCGATCTCTATCTGGTTTACCATTTCGGCGGGATCGATTCCCTGGGGGCCGACGTAGCTGCCTACAAAGCCCAGCTCAGCGGCGGCGTCTTCGAATCCTTCACGCGCAACGTCCCAAACGGGGTGCGCGACGAGCGGGGTTACAAACGTGATTTTGAATTGCTCTTCCTCCCCCGCCGCGGCAGCGGCGACCGGCGAGAATCCCACGGCAAATACCGCGGCAACCAGTGTCAGAACAAGCACCAAACAAATTACTTTTTTCATAATCTCCTCCTGTTTCACTTAGTGAAGTGTAGTTATGTTATCCCGGGCGTCCGCCCGAAAACCGATTTTTTACTTTACATATTCGTGGCCGCTTTAATGAATGCTTTCTCGTCGAATTCGTCCCTTGAAAACTCGCCGCTGGGTTTGCCTTCGGACATTATGACGAACCTGTCGCACATCGCTAAAAACTCGGGCAACTCGGACGATATGAGCACGATAGCCGCGCCCTTTTTCACGAGCTCAGCCATGAGGCTGTATATCTCGACCTTCGCGCCGATGTCTATGCCGCGCGTGGGCTCGTCCAAAAACAGTATCTTCGCGCCGTTCATCAGCCATTTGGCCAGCACCACCTTCTGCTGGTTGCCACCCGAAAGGTTCAGGATGTTCGTCTCTATTCCAGGCGCTTTGACGTTGAGCGCGTCGAACTGCGCCTGTGTTTCGGCCACCTCGGCTTTCTTGTTTAAAAGGCCGTTCCTGCTTATTTTATCGAAGCTGGCCAGCGATATGTTTTCGCGTATCGTCATTGTGCCCACAAACCCGCTGACCCTCCTGTCTTCCGTCAAAAGGGCCATTTTGTACGAAATCGCGTCGGTGGGGGCCTTTATGTCCACCTGCTTGCCGTCTATGTAAATGTCTCCGCCCGTTTTGGCCAAGCTGCCGAATATCGCCCCTGCAAGCTCGCTCCTGCCCGCGCCCACAAGGCCTCCGAGTCCGAGTATCTCGCCCTTCCTGACGGACAACGACATGCCGTCCACCACGTTCCGGCCAGGTATCCTCGACGGGACAACAAAGTTTTCTATTCTGAGCGCCTCTTCGCCGATTTTCACATCGGCCTTGGGGTACATCGACTCCACTTTGCGGCCAACCATGTCCTCTATGACTTTTTCGGGCACGAGGACGTCGCGCGTGTAAGTACTTACGACCTTTCCGTCCCTTAAAACCATTATCCGGTCGGTCAACGAGAATACTTCGTCCAGCTTATGGGAGATGTATATACAGCTTATCCCCTGCGTCTTAAGCTTTTTCAGTATGTCCATGAGCACGTGCGATTCTTTTTCGGTGAGCGCCGAAGTGGGCTCGTCCAGCACTAGGATTTTAGGCTTTCTGTATATGGCCTTAACGATGGAAAGCATCTGCATCTGGCTGGTGGACAGCCGACGGACTATCTCGTCCGGGCTGATGTCCAGGCCGATCATATCAAGCGCTTCCCGGGCCATTCCGCGCGCTTTTTTCCAATCCACGAAACCCTTTGCCTTACTGTGCGGCAGCCTGCCCACAAGTATATTCTCCGCGACCGTCAAATCGCCCATCAGCGATATTTCCTGGTATATCATCTCAACGCCCGCGCGTTCGGCGTCGTAGGTGTGCATGAAGTTCGCTTTTTCGCCGTTTATGTATATGCCGCCGTCGTAGCTCGTGTGCGGATAGCTGCCCGACAGTATTTTCATAAGCGTGGATTTTCCCGCGCCGTTCTCCCCCACAAGGGCCAGTATCTCGCCTTCAAAAAGGTCTATGCTGACATCCTCAAGGGCGGTCACGGAATAGAAACGCTTGGTTATGCTTTTCATTTCCAGTATTTTCTTGCCGTCCATATGGATTTCCTCCCCGCCTCGCCTTACGGTTATCGCTTACAAAATAACGCGTGCGCTGCCCGTCTGGTTTCACAACCGGCTATTCGCGGCACGCCTCCGGGCGCCTGCCCGGTCAGTTTGCCAGGCCGCTGCGCTTGCGGTTGTACTGGTCTATGCCCACGGCTATGAGTATTATCGCGCCTATTACTACCTTCTGAAGAAATACGGAAACCTGTAGCATGGCCATCGCGTTTGTGACGGTGGTCATAAGCAGCGCGCCTATGACCGAGCCCAGTATGGACCCCGAACCGCCGAACATGGACGTGCCTCCTATTATGCAGCTCGCAATGACGTTCATTTCCATGCCCGTGCCCGAGTTTGAGAGCGCGGAGCCGAGTCGCGCCGCAGTCACGACGCCGCAGGCCGCGGCGCAGATGGACGAGAGCATGTAAACCCAGATTGTCGTCCTCACGACCTTTATGCCGGACAGCCTGGCCGTCTCCTTGTTGCCGCCCGTCGCGAAGATCGCGCGGCCGAACATTGTACGCGTTAATACAAAGTGCGCGACCACAGCCATTACAATGGCGATTATAACGGGCCACGGCAGTTCGAATCCGCCGATATTAAGCTTGCCCTGGCCGATTTCGTTGAAGGCGGCGGGCAGAGGATACACGGGCTCTCCGCGCGTCAGGAATTCGCACAGGCCGCGGGCCATGTACATTGTTGAAAGTGTGACTATGAAGGTGGGCATCTTCAGCACGGCGATGAACCAGCCGTTGAAAAAGCCTATGCCCGCGCCCACCGCAAGGCCGATTATTATTGCTATGGGAATGGGTATGCCCGCAAGCAGCGCGAAACCGCACACCACTCCGGCCAGCCCCAGCACGGAACCGACTGAAAGATCCAGGCCCGCCAGGATCAGCACAAAGGTCATTGCCACGCCTATTATCAGCACAAAGGACGCCTGGAACAGTATATTGGTGATGTTAGGCACAGTAAAAAACAGGGGATTGACAATACCTGAAAATACAAATATCGCAATAAGCGGCAGCAATATACCAAATTCGCGCTTATTGAAAATCTTCTTTACTACGCTGTTTTTCTTCTCTACTTTGTTTTCCATACCCATACCTTTCTTGGATCAGCCGATCCTTCTCCACATAATCAATAAAACACCGGCAGCTTAACGCCGGGGCAACCGGTTCAAGCAATGAGTGCATTTTCGCTAGTATACAGCGGACGCCAATCGGTTCATACTGCGTTTCACTTTCTACCTGAATTTTGATGCAATTATCGAAAAATGTGAATAAAGTAACTATTGGAACAACTATAGCATACAAATATTACAATTGCAATATTCTTTTTCCCGATTCATAACATTTGTATTTTGATTATTTCGGCCGCGGCGCAGGGTCTTTCAGACCGGAGCAGGCCCCTCCCGCTATTTCCCAGAGGTAGAGGCTGGCCACTGTTGCGTAGGGAGAGTAGCGCCGTTTATACCTGGCAAAGAGCTTGGGCGTTATCTTGCGGTGGCGGTAGAGCATCCTTAATCCCCTGTGTATCGCGAGGTCCCCCCAGCTTAATATGTCCATGCGCCGCATGGAGAACGTCATGAGCATTTCAGCCGTCCAAACGCCTATGCCCTTTATGCCAATAAGACGCCCGCACACTTCTTCATCCGTTAGCGCGTACAGCCCGTCAAGATCCAGCCCGCCGCAAAGCACGGCGTCCGCGATTTCCTTGATATAGCCCGCTTTTCTCATTGAAATACCGCAGGATTGCAGTTCCTCCGCGCTGAGAACTCCTACCGTTTGGGGCGTGATGGGGGAAAAGCGTTCCAGCATCCGGTTCCACACCGTTGCCTGTGCTTTTGTCGAGATTTGCTGGCCCACTATGGAATTCACCAGCGCCATGAAAAGGTCGGGAGTCACGCGGCGGCGTATATATCCTATCTCATCCATGGCCGCCCCCAGAGCCGCGTCCCGCGACTTGAGCCAGTCCACCTCCGCCTGCCCGTACTCGAAATACTGTTCTTTCGTCATTGTCCTTCCAATTCCCCTTGTCTTTCGCGTTGAATATATTGTAATACTAAATTTTAAATTGAAATTAGTATAAACATTTATCATCGGACTGTCTACAGCGCAACGTAATGGTGTATACTATGGATATAGAAAGAATAAAGGAGACCTTTACACATGAAAAAGAATGTTTTTTTGGCGGCTTCACTGGCGCTTATATTGCTTATAAGCGGCGTTGGCTTTGCTTCTTCCGATGCGGGCGATTTGATGGCGGGTGACCCCGTGCCTGAATTCGAGGTCTTAGACCTTGAAGGGGAAACCGTAACGAACGATATTTTTGCCGATAAAGACGTTACGATGATAAATATCTGGGGAACGTTCTGCGGCCCCTGCATCAACGAAATGCCCGAGCTCGGGGAGCTGGCTCTCACAGCGCCCGAAGGCTCGCAGGTGATCGGCCTTGTCATGGACATAAGCGCGGATGACGAGGCGTCCATTGAGACCGCGCAGGAGATTGTTGAAGTGACCGGAGCCGATTATCCGCATTTGATAATCGATGAAATACTTTACGAATATATCTACAATGTACCCGGCGTACCCACCACCATATTCGTCGATTCGGAAGGCAACCAGCTGTGCGAACCCATAGTCGGCGCGATGCCGGGAGAAGAATACAGGGCGCAAATAGAGGAACTCCTGGATGAGCCCGGCTAAAAAAAGGGTGGTTGCACAGGCTTCCGTCATCGCCATTGCCGTTGCTTTCATTCTCATCGGCATTTTCCGTGACGAAGTGAAAACAGTGTTGCAAAAAGCGGTGAATATATGTTATGAGTGCATAGGTTTGGGATAATGGGCGGCGCAATCAAACGAAAACTTATCCAGATCGCGGCGTTCGGCTTAAGCAACCCCGTGTTTTCGAATTTTGCGAACGGTACGATATACAAAGGGCCGCTTAAGGCGGCGTGCGTACCCGGGCTCAACTGCTATTCCTGCCCGGGCGCGGTTGCTTCCTGCCCCATCGGCTCGCTTCAGGCCGTCATGGGCAGCAACAAGTTTGATTTCAGTTTTTACGTGGTGGGCATACTGCTGGCCCTAGGTATCGTGCTGGGGCGTTTTATCTGCGGATTTTTATGCCCTTTCGGATTGCTCCAGGAAGGTATCCACAAAATTCCTTCCCGCAAGCTAACGCTCTGGAAGCCCGCCATTTACTTTAAATACGCTATACTGGCAGTGTTTGTTATCATATTGCCCCTCACCCTGACCAATGTTGTTGGAATAGGGCAGCCTGCGTTCTGCCAGTACATCTGCCCTGCGGGCACGCTTGAGGGCGGCATACCTTTGTTAATTGCCAATCCGGCGCTGCGCTCTGCCATAGGGGATTTGTTCGCGTTAAAACTGTCCATTCTCATCGGCACGCTGATAGCCTGTCTTTTCGTGTACAGGTTTTTTTGCCGCGTGCTGTGCCCGCTTGGCGCCATATACGGCCTGTTCAACAGGATAAGCATATACCGGCTCCGGTGGGATGACGATGCGTGCACAAAGTGCGGCGCGTGCGCCAAAGTTTGCAAAATGGGCGTCGATCCGTCAAAAGACGCGGGCAGCGCCGAGTGCATACGTTGCGGCGACTGCGTGCGCGCCTGCCCCAAAGGATCGCTCAAAATGGGTTTTGGAGTTAGCTTTAACAAAAAACCGGCCTCCGAAAACGCCAAATGCGGCTCGTGCAAGACCTGCGGACACTGCACGGGGGGCGCGAAGTAAGCAAATGTGATATACTTAGAGTATCATGTTTTTGGGGAGGAAGCCAATGGAAGAATCTTTAATGGCGCGGTGCGCGCGGTTTGTGGAAAACAGGGACGCGATAAAAAGCGCGTTCAAATTCGAGTACGCGATGATGCACTGCCTGTGCGCGCTGCTGTACGGCAATAAAAAAGCCGACGTTCAAAAAATCAGAGACTGTAAAAAGCTCATAAAGAGCGAAACGTCACTCTTCTCCTTCTTCCGGGGCAACGCTTTTCTCGCGATGGCCACCATGCTCGCGCTGGAAGACGACCCCGGCGGGAGGTTCGCGCAGGTAAAGCAAACTTACTCCATACTCAAGGCGAAGAAGTTCTGGGGTTCGGACTTTCTGGCGCTGGCGGCCTTTCTCATAAGGGAAGCGGACGCGCGCAAAGAGGAAGAGCTCATAGACAAGGCGCGCCATATCTACACTCTCGTAAGGGCCGCCCACCCCTTACTAACCTCTTCCGACGATTACGGCTACGCAACTATGCTGGCGCTCTCGGGCAGGACGGCGCAGGACGCCGCGTCCGAGACGGAGCGTTGCTACGAGATATTAAAGAGCGGGTTCTTCTCAAAGAACGCAGTGCAGGGCCTTTGTTTTGTGCTGGCTATGGGCGAAGGGAGCGCCGCGGACAAATGCGGCCGGGCGCAAAGGATATACGGCGGGCTCAAGGAAAAGGGCTACAGGTTTGGCACAGGATACGAACTGCCCACCCTCGGGGTGCTGGCGCTTGTTCCGGACGGCGGCGGAAATATCGTTACGGACGTAATAGAAGCGTGCGATTACCTCAAGTCACAGAAAGGCTTTGGCACGATCGGCGTTGGAAGGTCCCAGCGCGTAATGTTCGCTTCCGCCCTCGCGGCTCAGAACAGGACGGATGACGCGGGCGGCGCGATCGGCGTCGCGGTAACGACAACCGTCGCAAACATCATGATAGCTATAGAGATAGCGATAATCGCCGCTGTGTCCGCCTCTTCAGCCGCGGCGGCGAGCTCATCCAGCGGGAATTGAACGTATGAATCTTAAAGACGCGGCAAGGAGCGACCTTAAGTCCATAAAAAAACTTTATAAAACCGCCTTCCCGGCCTTTGAGCGCAAACCTTTCAGGCTCATTGCGCGCAAATCGGCCAAAGGCGCGGCGGATATGCTTGTGATAGAGGACAACGGCTTTGTTGGCTTTGCCGTCTGCCTTCCCTACCGCGATATTGTCATGATCAACTACTTCGCCATAGACCCGGGCATACAGGGCAAGGGCTATGGCGGCAGGGCGCTCAAACTCATTTGCGAAAAGTACGGCGGAAAACGCATGGTGCTGGAAATAGAAACGCCGGACGAACGCGCGGCGAACAACGCGCAACGGCTGAGGCGAAAGCAGTTTTATACCAAAAACGGTTGGGCCGACTCCGGCATCCGCGTGAGTATTTTCGGCATTGATATGACGCTCATGACTTACGGGTGCGGTATAACTTTTGATGAATACCATACGCTCTATAGAAACGTTTTCGGCAATTTCATCGCCAGGCGCGTCAAGCTTATACTAGTTCCAATTTAAAATGTTATTAAACATTTTAAATTCTGCGCCAATGGCGCAGGGCGGCTATCGCCGCCGGAACGCCGTTCAAGACTGGCTTCCTGCGGCTTTGCCGCAGCGGCAATCATAGATTGCCGGATTAAAAACATACAATGTTTTAATCGAAGAATAGTATTATAGAGGAAGTTTAAGACAAAGGAGCGTACTATGCTTTACGTTACGGGCGACACGCACATCCCAATAGACACCGGCAAGCTCAGTCCCGAGCGCTTTCCCGCACAGCTAAATATGTCAAAGAGCGACTACCTCATAATCTGCGGCGACTTCGGCGGAGTGTGGTATCCCGACGCGGAACACGCTAAATACCTTGAGCGGCTTGATTCGGCAAACTTCACCACGCTTTGGGTGGACGGCAACCACGAAAACTTCGACATGCTGAAGGAATACCCTGTTAGTGAGTGGAATGGCGGAAAGGTTCAATACATAAAGCCCTCCGTAATCCATTTGATGCGCGGCCAGGTTTTCGATACCGGCGGCGTTACGCTCTTTACCATGGGCGGCGGCTACTCCATAGACAAGCATTTAAGGATACCCACGATATCCTGGTGGCCGGAGGAAATGCCCTCGAATGAAGAGTATGCGGAGGCTCTAAGTAATCTTAAGAAGCATAACAACAAAGTTGACTACATAATAACGCACACGGCCAGCGCCAGCATAGTCAGCAAGTTCTACTATCCGGGCGCAAACCATGAGCTAAAGCTCAACATGTTTTTCGAGAAGCTGGAAAAGCTGGTGGAATACAAGCACTGGTACTTCGGCCACATCCACCTTGACGAAGACATTGACGACGCGCACACACTGCTGTATCGGAAAATAATACCGCTGGGCGCGTCCTTCACTCATCCCTAAGAAGCACGTACAAATCATCCACCCGCTGCGCCATGAGCGTGGCCGCGTCTTCTATCCCCTGGTTGTAATAGTACATGCCGAGGTTGTTCGTTATGTACCTTAAAAGCATTTTGCACTGAAGG
Organism: Christensenellaceae bacterium; assembly: GCA_031556555.1. Taxonomy (GTDB): domain Bacteria; phylum Bacillota; class Clostridia; order Christensenellales; family Christensenellaceae; genus UBA5399. Next base: position 5,706 of record JAVBSU010000110.1, on the reverse strand, counting down.
CCGGAAACCTCCGCGTCAAGCTCGTCTTCCAGAAACTTTTTGAGCGCTGGCAGCAGCCCGCCCTCCTGCTCTTTGGTGAATTTCAGAACCGGTTCCTTTTCCTGTTGCCTCAACTCCGCGTATCCCCCTTCAACATTATTATATAGTTGAATTGTACCACGCGTTCGGGTAAAATATGTGAAATCCGGGGACAGTTGTTTATTAATAATTTATTAGCTTTATTCTATACAAAGGAGGAACTGATGCCTTGATAGTAAAGAAAAGCATGTACAGCGTCAGGCTTACCGACGGCCTGATGGGGGAGTTTATCGAGAGGGCGCGCTCCATGGGCGTTGACCACTCCGACCTTTTAGACACGGTCTTAAACGACTTCCTCCGCGCCGGAGCAGGGGAGGCCGCGATGGACGAAGCGCTGGAACTTATCGCGTCCGGCCTTGAACCTTCCGGCGCGCAGGTTTACACGGGCGCTTCCAACGGCGTGCTGTACGTAAAGAGCGCGCTCCGGTATTCCTACCGCCCCGAGCTCAAATACACGGTGGAGATTTCCGGGAACGGCGGGCGGATAGGCGTTTTAAAAGTGGCCCTCCGGACGGAACGGCTGGACGCGCTGGACCGCTTCAACCGTTTTACCCGGCTGTGGGCTTCGCTCGAAGAGCACTACGCGCGGAAATACTTCGCTCCGGAGCAAATCGAATACGTATTTGAAAGCGGCAGGTTTGTCCGCACTCTTATGCAGCCCGCGGGCGCGCCGCCCGGCGTTGATGCTCTTGGCAGGGCGGTGGGCGCTTACGTGCTGAACTTCGATAAGATCCTCCGCCTTTACCTTACGCGGTTGGACTTCATCGACAGCGATGTGGAGAAAATGTACATAGAATACCTTGGCTGCGGAACGCCTGTGTGAAAAAGGGGGAGTTAAAATGGACGCACAAAAAATGACTCAGAAATCGCTGGAAGCGATATCGCTGGCGCAGAAGATCGCCATAGAAAACGACAATATGTACGTGGAGCCGGAGCACCTGTTCTACGCGCTTTTAGACCAGGAAAACGGCCTCATACCCCGCCTGTTTGAAAAAATGGGCATAGACGAAGACCGCGCGCTCGCGCTGTGTGACGGGTACATAGCCAAACTGCCCAAGGTCACCGGCCCGGGCCGGGAGCCGGGCAAGATATACGTTTCTCCGGCGACGGACAAGATACTAAACGAAGCTGAGAGACAGAGTAAGAACCTGAAGGACGAGTACGTGTCCACAGAACACGTGTTCCTCGCCTTTTTCGAAAAACCCACCCCGTCAATAAAAGAGATACTGCGCGGCATAAACTTGGACAAGAATAAATTCCTCGAAGCGCTGAAGGAGGTCAGGAGCGGCGCGAGGGTCACCAGCGACAACCCGGAGGAGACGTACGAAGCGCTGGAAAAGTACGGCTACGACCTCGTGGAGCGCGTCAAGCAGCAAAAGCAGGACCCCGTCATAGGCAGGGACGACGAAATACGGAACGTCATCCGCATACTCTCGCGCAAGACAAAAAACAATCCCGTGATCATAGGCGAGCCGGGCGTGGGCAAAACGGCCATCGTCGAGGGGCTGGCAATACGCATAGTGAACGGCGACGTGCCTTCCGGCCTGAAGGACAAGACCATTTTCGCGCTGGACATGGGCGCCCTGGTGGCGGGCGCTAAGTACAGGGGCGAATTTGAGGAGCGTTTAAAAGCCGTGTTGGGCGAAGTCAAGCAGAGCGACGGCAGGGTCATACTATTTGTTGACGAACTGCACACCATCGTAGGCGCGGGCAAAACGGAAGGCGCGATGGACGCGGGCAACCTCCTAAAGCCCATGCTGGCCCGCGGCGAGCTGCACTGCATAGGCGCTACCACACTGGACGAGTACCGCCAGTACATCGAGAAGGACGCGGCGCTGGAGCGGCGCTTCCAGCCCGTTATGGCGAACGAGCCCACCGTTGAGGACACCATCACCATACTGCGCGGCTTAAAGGAGCGCTACGAAGTGTTCCACGGCGTGCAGATAACGGACAACGCGCTGATAAGCGCGGCCATCCTCTCAAACCGCTACATCTCCGACCGCTTTCTGCCCGACAAAGCCATAGACCTCGTGGACGAAGCCTGCGCCATGATACGCACGGAGATCGACTCCATGCCCACCGAGCTGGACGTCATCGCGCGGAAGATAATGCAGCTTGAAATACAGGAAGCGGCATTAAAGCGCGAGAAGGACAAAGCCTCCAAGGAGAATCTCGCCAATACTAAAAAAGAACTGGCCGAGCTCCGCGAAGAGTTTAACACAATGAAGGCGCAGTGGGAGAACGAGAAGTCCGCCATCACCTCCGTCCAGAAAATAAGGGAGCAGATGGAGCAGGTCAATGCTAAGATAGAACAGGCCGAACGCGAGTACGACCTTGAGAAGCTGGCGTCACTCAAGTACGGAGAACTGCCCGCGCTGCAAAAGCAGCTGGAACAGGCCGAAAAAGACGCACAGGCCGCGGAAAAATCCACACTGCTGCGCGACAAGGTCACGGACGAGGAGATCGCCAAGATCGTTGCCCGGTGGACGGGCATACCCGTGACAAAGCTTTTGGAGGGCGAACGCGAAAAGATACTGGCGCTGGACGGCGAGCTTCACCAGCGCGTCGTGGGCCAGGACGAAGCCGTTAAAAAGGTGTGCGACGCCATCATACGCTCGCGCGCGGGCATATCAGACCCCAACCGGCCAATAGGCTCCTTCCTCTTCCTCGGGCCGACGGGCGTCGGGAAGACCGAACTCGCAAAGGCGCTCAGCCAGTACCTCTTTGACGACGAGCACAATATGGTTCGGATAGACATGTCCGAATACATGGAGAAGTATTCCGTATCCCGCCTGATCGGAGCGCCTCCCGGCTACGTCGGTTACGAGGAGGGCGGGCAATTGACAGAGGCGGTGCGCAGGCGGCCTTATTCGGTAGTTCTGTTCGATGAGATAGAAAAAGCGCACCACGACGTTTTCAACGTTCTCCTGCAAGTGCTGGACGACGGTCGCATAACCGACTCGCACGGCAGGACGGTGGACTTTAAAAATACCATAATAATATTGACGTCCAACATCGGCTCGGAACACCTTATCAGCGGCATAAACGCCAAAGGCGAAATATCCGACGAGACGCGCTTTGAAGTGGAGCAACTGCTGAAGGGGCATTTCAGGCCGGAATTTTTGAACAGGCTGGACGAAATAGTTATGTTCAAGCCGTTAACAAAGCCCGAGATATACTCCATCATAGACATACTAATAGGCGACCTCGGGCAGCGGCTCAAAGACAGGCAAATGACCCTCGCGCTGACGGACGCGGCGAAAGAACTCATAGTAGACGCGGCGTACGACCCCGTTTACGGAGCGCGGCCTCTAAAGCGCTACCTCCAGAGCGAGGTGGAGACAATGGTGGGCCGTGAGATAATAAAGGGAACCGTCCTGCCCGGGCAGGATATAGTTGTGGACGCGCGCGCCAGTGAACTAATCCTCAAGGAATAGTCAGCCCTACTTGCGGGAAAGAGCGGTACAACTTTATGCCTCCGGCGGCTTAAGAACGCGTTATGCTTTTAAGTTGGCGAACGAAGTGAGCTGGGTCAAGGGGCAGCCGCCCCTTGCGGTTTCCAAAGGGCGGAGCCTTGGGCCGCCGGAGGCTCTTTTTCGAAACTGGAGTAGTGCTCACCACGCTGCGTCTATGGCGTTAATGGCTACGCCCGAGCGGTTGCCGGCATGCTCCCCCGTATCTGGGAGCGTTATATATTCATCCACGTCAAAAACCCACACGGGCACTATCATGGCTTTTGAAAGGTCGTCCTTTACGCCCACGTATCCGAGGCACAGCTTCGCGGATGTCACCACACTCCTTGCCTTATCAAATTGATCGATCCCCCGCGAGTTTTTGTAAATTATCTGCTTTACCGCCGCCTCCTGTATCTGGTCGAACGGCAGGAGTTTCGCGTTTTCGTTGAGCGTCTCCACCACCCTTGAGCAGCCCGACCAGTTGAACAGGTGCACGCCGTCCTCGTTAACGACGAGCATGAGTTCTTCCTGCTCAAACGGAGGCGCGTAAGCGGGGGGCTTTTCGTCCTCGTAGTGCGTCCACACCCAAAAAGTACTGTCGTAGCCGGTCATTCCCGCAATCATGCGCTTATAGACCATGCTGTAGCCGACTTTGTACGGATTGTTCGCCTCATTCAGAAAGGCGGCTTTTTCGGTTTTGACAAGGCTGAGGCCGCCGATTCCGAGGTCGCCCATGACCTTCTCCGCCTGGGCCGCCGCCTCTTCTTCAGTCATTGAGGTGTTCTTGATTTGGTTTTCCCAATCTTTAAATACCGGATCCGTTTCCACATCTATGTCGGGCGCGTCGAGGTTGTGCGTATAGAACGACTCCTCGTAAAAATTCATTCCGCCGTGATATGAAATTCCCGTGCTGTTATACTCCGGCGTGGCGTTCCACACTGACAGCGTTTCATCCTTCCCGCCGCCCTCGAAGCCGACCAAAAGGTAGTTTTTGCCGGAACTTTCATTGACATTGCCCTGCGGATCCATTTGATAAGTCAGTGTGGCGTCCACGTATTCCGTCGGGTCTTCCTCGGGCGCGTTCGCGTAGCGCTGCTCAAGTTCGGCGATCCATGCCTCCGAATCTCCAGCCATCGCAGATTCTCCATCCGGCCTCGCGTACTTCTTGGCATCGATTATCTGCTGCTCAAGCTCCGCCTTTGTTTCGATTTTTGGCAGCCGGTAAAGCCTGCGGCCATTGGCGAAGTAACCGACGAGCTCATTAACCCGCTCCTGTGTGAACACGTCCTGCTCTACTACAGTCACGGGATAAACGTCCGTATCGGGCAGCACGACTTCCGTATCTATTTCGATCGTGAGCTTGCCGTCCTCGATCGTCTCGGTCCATCTTTCGGGCGCTTCGTACGGCTCCGCCGCTTGCCCGGACGGCGTGGCCGCCGTTTCCTCCACAAGCTTCTCGTAGCTTTCCTGCTTATTCACCACAGCCGGTTTGTCCGGCGTTTTCTGGCAGGCCGAAACAGCGCACATGCAAATCACACACGCTAAGACGGCCGCAATAATTTTTACACTGAACGCGCCGTTGTTTCTCATATCAATCTCCTTTTAAACGCCATCCCTGTTAATAAAGTTAGAATTTGTCCAGAGGTTTGTCAACGCACGGCGCGTTAAAGTGTTGTAAAGAATAGTGGGCGCGTCCTCACTCCTTCAAAGTATCTTCGTCCCAGCCTTCCGCGTATTGGCCGTAGTCTATGGGTATTATCGTTACGCTGTCGCGCATGGTGGGAATCGTTTCGAGCACCATCTCATAAATTTCCTGGTCTTCCTCGGAAAGGCCCGCGTCTATCCCGCCCTGCTCGGTATACACGTACACAAGCCCGTCCTGCCGGCCTACCTCATAGGCTGTGGGGTCATGAGTGATCTCTTCCGGAGCGAGGCCGTCAGCAAGCCAGCCGTCCCAATCCTCTTCGACGTATGTGTACACCCCGGCCAAGAGGATAGAAGCCCTGTAGAAGTAATCCATGGCATCCGCGATCTCAGCGTCCGTGGCTTCGGGATCGTCCACCACGAGGAGCGTGTTATCCATGAGTTCCGTGGGTATGAACAGCACCTGGAGCGCGTCCACGGGAATCTCCGTAAGCGATACTTCCTGGGGGTCGGTGTAGTTGAAGTCGAT
>JAVBSU010000103.1:0-10892 GCA_031556555.1 Christensenellaceae bacterium | reverse complement strand
GTGATATAATAAGAAAAAATGAGTAACGCGCGAGTCGCAAATATTTAAGATACGTACTATGACAGGAGGTAAAACTATATGTTGAACAGGATCGCGCCCAAAAGGGCAATGTATGTAGCCGTTGCCGCCGTATTGATGTTTTCCGCGTGCTTATGCGGGGCGGCGCAAACGGCGGAAGCGGCGCCCGCAAATCACAATCCGGCTCTGAAAAATATTGTGATCCTTGCGACCGGAGGCACGATAGCCGGTACCGGTGCGCCGGGAAAGACAATAGGCTACCAGCCCGGCGTCCTGGACATCGAGTCCTTGGTCGCGGATGTGCCCGGTATCGGCGAGGTCGCGAATATCACCGGAGAACAGGTACTGAACGTTCCCAGCGACAACATCACCTCGGAGGACCTGCTCATGCTGGCAAAGAGGATAAATGAACTGGCCCAAGACGGCAATGTGGATGGGTTCGTCATTACGCATGGCACGGACACCATGGAGGAAAGCGCGTATTTTCTGCATTTGACCGCTCGAACGGACAAGCCCATAGTGTTTGCGGGTGCTTCGCGCCCTTCCACCGCAATCAGCGCGGACGGGCCTATGAACCTCTACGAGGCGGCGGCGCTGGCGGCCAGCCCGGAGGCGGCCGGGAACGGCGTTCTGGTGCTCTTTTCCAGCATGATATTCAGCGCCCGCGATGTAACAAAAACCAGAACGTCCGGCACGGAAAACTTTGGAAGCAGGGATTTGGGCTGCCTGGGCTATATGCGCGACGGCGAGGCATTTTTCTATCAGCAAAGCATGAAGCCTCACACCACTCAAACCCCCTTCGGCGTTTCCGGCCTTGAGCATCTGCCCAAGGTGGACATTGCCTATTTCCACATCGATTCAGACCCCGATATACTCGAATATATGATAGACAATAATGAGGGATTAGTGATCGCCTGCGCCGGGGACGGAGGATACAGCAAGCTGTGGGCCGATAAAATCGCGGAGTTGGCGGAGAAAAATGTCCCCATTGTGCGCTCGTCCAGAATCGATAACGGCATCGTAGACGACGACCCTGAAATGGCGCCCACTATTTCGGCAAACAACCTCAATCCCCAAAAAGCGCGTATTTTACTGGCTCTCGCCCTTACACAGACAAATGATATCAATAAAATAGAGGAATACTTTAAGACCTATTAGGGGCAAATGCTGCATGATTTGCTTGCAAACGATTGAGAGCTATACGAAGAATATCCAAAACGTAGTGAAAGCCTTGTGTGTTTTTCGCGGTGATGCTAATATGATGTTGATACAGTTCAGGCTCCCCGGAGGGTTTTCCCTATGGCAAACGTAATGATTGTGGATGATGAAAAGTGGATATGCGAGCTTATTTCCTGTTCCGTGCCCTGGCCGGAGATGGGCATGCGCGTATGCGCGGTTGCGGAGAACGGAATAGAAGCGCTTGAGATTCTTAAGGCCCAGCATATAGATATTGTGATCACGGACATCAGGATGCCAGGCATGGACGGCATAGGCCTTATAAAGGCGGCGCGGGAGGCGGGATACGGCGGCGAATTCATAATAATCAGCGGCTACCAGGACTTCGAGTACGCCCAGAGCGCGATAAAGTTCAACGTCAGGAGCTACCTTGTAAAGCCGGTTGACGAGGAGGAACTCATAGTGCTCCTGTACCGCATCGCCATGGATCTCATAGAGAACAAGCGCAGTGAAAAGGATGCGGAGGACGTAAAAGAGCGCCTGGAGAGCACATCAAAGCTGATTAAGGAACAGCTCGCGCGGCTGCTCGTAAAGGAAGAGAGCGCGGGTGAGTTGCTCGGCCGCGTAGACCTTAAGCGCGAGCTGGGATTCGCAAAAAGCCGATGCCTTTGCGCGATACTGCAAATAGACGGCCCGCCGGGCGGCGGTAAAACGGGCGCGGCCCGGGTCCTCATGAACCGCCTTACCGAACGCCTGGGCCACATGCTCTCAACGGAAGGCCAGCTTTACGCCTGTTACACCGACGGTACAGCCGCCACATACATACTGAACACGGACGACTACGGCGAGACGGTTGATTTTTTGAAAAACCGCCTTATGGAAATAAAGGATATTTCGGACGCTTACCCCGGCTACTCACTTACAATCGGAGTGGGGAACGCCGTGGAGGGAGCGGCGGAGATCCCTTCTTCCCACCGGTCCGCGGACGCGGCCGTAAAGTACCGGCTGCTGGCCGGCGCTAACCGCGTAATAGAAGGCAATTTGCTGCCCCTGGGAAAAGGCGCGCCCGGAATGAACGCGTCTATGAAAAAAGAGCTGCGGCTGCTGGTGGAAAAAATGGATTTTAACGGCATAAAAGCCTTTGTACACGAGCTTTTTCTTTCCGCCGGGGCCTCCGCCTTAAACCCTGCGGCGCTCTTTGAGCTGGCGAGGGAGCTTTTACTGAGCTTGTGGGAGATCCTTTCGGAAATGAACTACGAGCCGCGCGCCGCAAGGAGCGAAGTGTTTAAAAAGATAGAGTCGGCCAGCTCGCTTCCGCTGCTCGCCGGATACCTTGAAGAAACGGTTCTTACAGAGCTCGATAGTTTCAGGAGCGAAAAAGAGAGCGAGCTCTCCCGGCCCGTGTCGCTTGTAAAAGCGTACGTTGAAGAGAACTACAACAGGCCCATATCGCTTTCCGACGCGGCGGAGCATGTGTTTTTAAACCCCAGCTACCTGAGCAGGCTCTTTAAGGCCGAGACAGGCGCCACCTTCCTCGACTACCTTACCGGCCGCCGCATGGAAGCCGCCAAGGCGCTCTTAAAGGACGGCAGCGTAAAGCCATCCAAAATACCCGGGCTGGTAGGCTACATCGACGCCCGGCACTACGCCAAAACTTTCAAGAAAACAGTGGGCCTTACGCCCAACGAATACCGGAAGCTTTACACCTGATGAAAAGAAAAAACGCCGCCAAAATCCAGCTTAAGCTCCATTTGAACGTGCTGTTCGCCATCCTGAGCGTGCCGGTATTCGCCGCGGTCATTGTTTTTCTTGTTTGCGCAAGCGTTTACTTCGCGGGAGAAATCGTGCTTTGGCCGCTGCCGTTACTTTGCGCGGCGTGTGCGCTCAGCATATTTATATTCGCGAAAAAGATATACCGGCCCATAAAAAAGCTGGAGCAGGCGCTAAAGGCGGTTTCGGACGTAGAAAACATCACGGAGTACGAGCTTGAAACGGATGAGGGCAGCGATCTTTTCGAGGTGTCCGAGTCCATAAACAAAATGATATACCGGCTGAAGGAGTACGCCAACCGCGAATACATGGCCAATATCCTTGCGAAGCAGGCCGAACTCAACGCGCTGCAAACGCAGATAAACCCGCACTTTCTTTACAACACGCTGGACTCCATAAGGGGACTGGCCCTGACGGAGGGGCAGCAGAACATAGCAATCATGACAAAGGCGCTCTCCGGCCTTTTCCGTTACAGCATCAGCAAGACGGGCAATACCTCCACGCTGCGGGAAGAAATCAAAAATGTGGAGGACTACCTGACCATCCAAAAACTAAGGTTTCCCGACAAGTTCAGCTTTGTCAAGGATATTGAAGCCGACGTCCTTGATTACCGGCTGCCCAAGCTCACCATACAGCCCATTATTGAAAACGCGGTGTTCCACGGCCTTGAAACGAAGCTAGGGCGGGGCGAGATCGTGCTTAACGCCTACGCCACGCAAAAGCGCCTAGTAATTTCCATAGAGGACGACGGCGTTGGCATGGACGAAGCCACGCTTGAGCGCGTCAACCTCCGCCTTATGGGCCAGGACGGCGCGGAAACAAAGAGCATCGCCCTTACAAACGTGAACGACCGCATAAAACTTTTCTTTGGCGAAGGATACGGTATGAAGGTTCTCAGTACACGTAATGTGGGAACAACCGTTGAAATATCGGCGCCGCTGGAAAAAGAATCAGTATAAAGTCAATATTACACCCCAAATGTGAAGAACGACGCATTGAACGGTTTTGCGCTTTGGTTATAATTTTAATCAGAGCCGGACGCCGGCTGCGTTTTTCCACGGCAAGGAGCTTAATACTTATGAAGCAAGAGCTTTTGCGCATGGAGAACATATCCAAGAAATACTACGGCACTCCCGTTTTAAAAAATGTGGGGTTCAACCTTTTCAGGGGCGAAACCCTAGCCATAATCGGCGAGAACGGCGCGGGCAAGTCCACGCTGATAAAGATTCTGTGCGGAGTTGAGCAAAAGGACCTCGGAAGCGTACATATAACCGAGGAGAGGGTGGAGATAAGCTCCCCGCAGGACGCGCGGCAGCTGGGCGTACACTTTATACTCCAGGAACCGGCGCTTGTCCCCGGCTTCACGGTTGGGGAAAACATTTTTCTGTTCTACAGCTACAGCCTTAAAAAGCTGAACTACTCAAGGCAAAAAATGCGCGCCATGGCCGGGGAGCTTTTAGACCGGCTGAAGATCAGTTTAAACCCGGACGAGCTTGCCCGAAACCTCACGCTGTCGCAGCAGTACCTTCTTGAGATAGCAATGGCGGCTTCCACCCGGTCCAGCATATTAGTGATGGACGAGACGACAGCCTCCCTGAACGCGCGCGACGTGGAGAGGGTACGGAGCCTTATCGATTCTTACAAGGCGCGCGGCAACGGCGTGATATTCATATCCCACAACATAGACGAGGTGCTTGACATAGCGGACCGCATAGTGGTTTTGCGGGATGGCATGAACGTTGGGAACATACGCAAAAAGGATTTTTCCAAGGAAAAGATCGTAAAGCTCCTGGCGGGCAAGGAAGCGGCGGGAATGTACAGGCGAAGCCACCGGAGCCCCGGAGAAAAAACCGTGGTAATGGAAAACTTATGCGCCGCGGGGCTGCGCGGTATAAACCTCACCTTGAGGGAAGGCGAGATACTGGGAGTAACGGGCCTCATAGGCTCGGGCAAGACACGGCTGGCGCAGGTGATCTCAGGCCTGCTGCCCTATACTTCCGGCAGCATCAGCATAAACGGGGCCAGGGAAGAGGGCGGAACGGTGAAGCACGCCATGCAAAAAGGCGTGGCCTTCATACCGGAGGACAGGCAGGCGTTCGGCCTGCTGAACAACATGGCCGTCTCGGAGAACATCGTCGCCTCCATATTGGGTAAGCTCGGCAGCCTCGGCTACATAAAGGATCACGTGAAAAAGCACGTGGCGCAGGCGTACATAGACCTTTTAAACATAACCGCGAAAAATCCGTCGCTGTCCATAAACACGCTGTCGGGCGGCAACCAGCAAAAGGTTATAATAGCGCGTTGGCTGGCGGCGCGGCCAAAGATACTGATAGCGGACGAGCCCACAATGGGACTTGACATAAAGAGCAGGGACGAGGTCTACGCGATACTGGACAAGCTGGCGAACGAGGGCCTTTCAATAATGCTGATATCGTCGCACATACCCGAGATACTGCAAATGAGCGACAGGGTGATAGTTATGCAGGAGGGAAGCATAAAGGGCGAACTTTCGCGGGAGCTGCTCTCAAAGGAGAACATCATAAACATCGAGGTAAATTAAGCCCTGATCACAGGGCTTAAGTATAAATCCAGGAGGATGAAAAATGAAAAAGATACTTGTTGTTGTACTGGCTCTTGTATTCGTGCTGAGCTTTGCCGCGGTAGCGCAGGCGGACGACGGCGCTAAGAGCGTGACCATCGGTGATTACACGTTCGACATCGACACCACCAAAGCGCCCGAAGACCTTGAGATCGCGGTCGTTTACATGAACACCACCGCGCCCTTCGCGCAGGCCATAAAGAACGGCGTGGACACCGCCGCCGGCGATTACGGCGTGAACGCCTACATGACGGGCAGGGAGAACTGGGACACCGCCGAGGAAATCGACGTTGTGCAGAACCTTATCACCAAAGGCGTTGACGGCATAGCCGTGGCCGTTATGGACGAGCCGGGCATGACGCCCATAATCCAGGAAGCCCTTGAAGCGGGCATACCCACAATGACCTTCAACGTGGACGCCCCCGATTCGGGCAGGCTGGGCTTTGTTGGCGAGAACCTTTCCGCGGCCGGAGCGGCGACCGCCAAAGACGTTGCGGAAGCCATGGGCGGCGAGGGCAAGGTGCTGGTAAGCTCGGTTGCGCAGAGCTCCACCTGGTCGAGGCAGAGGCAGGACGGCGCTGAGGCGGTTCTGGCCGAATACCCCGGTATAGAGATAGTGCAGGTTGTGGACTGCCCCGGCAGCGAGCAGGACCAGTACAGCGTACTTGAAAACGCGCTGCTGGCCAACCCCGACATAAACGGCCACGTTTCGCTGGGCGGCACCGCCTACGTTTTCGCCAGGGTAATGATAGAAAACGAGCAGGGCAACATTGATTCGGACGCGCCCATATACGTTAGCGGCCACGACCTTACCCCGGCCGAGGAAGTGCTCGCCCAGATACAGGACGGCTGGCTCCTGAGCATGTACACCCAGAACCCCTTCGAGCAGGGCTACCAGTCCGTTGAAATGCTCACAAACTTCCTGACGACAGGCGATCCCGATTCCTTCTACGTGCTGGATTCCGAGATAACCGCCGTGACGCGCGGCAATGTCGCCGATTACGTTACCGCCCTGGATAACGGAGAGCCCGTAGGCTGATAAAAAAACGAACGTCTCTGGCGTGCGCTCCAAAAAGCATAACGCGTTTTGGAGATTCTTAAGAACCTTTTGGGCGTAAGCAAAAGGTTCTTAAGCCGCCGGAGGCAATCTTTATAATACTGATTCACGATTAAAATCCCCGGATTTTAATCGCCCGGCAAAGCCGGACTTGCGGCAGCTTAGCCGCAAGTGAATCGTATTGAACGGCGTTTAGGCGGCATATGCCGCCCCGCGCCAATGGCGCGGAATTTAAAATGCTAACGGGCATTTTAAATTGAAACTAGTATAAGAAAGAGATTTCTCACATGGAAAAACAAAACGCGATAAAGACCCCAAAGGGGCTGTTTGCGAAAAAAGAGGCGGGCGTAATAATAGCGCTGGCAATACTGATACTTTTCTTCACGCTCACTTCCGACGTGTTCATGAGCGCGAAAAACTGGCTGAACATCCTGCGGCAGATTTCGCTTTTAGGCATAATGACAATCGGCATGACCATGGTAATTGTGTGCGGTGAATTCGACCTTTCCGTGGGCTCCACCTTCGGTATGTCCGCCATGCTCACCGCAACGTTTATGACCGTCCTCGCGCTGCCGGTGTGGATATCCATCGTGCTGGGGCTTATGACGGGCTTCGCGGTGGGCTTTGCCAACGGCGTACTGGTGACCTACGGAAGGATACCTTCCTTTATTGTCACGCTGGGCATGCTTAACATTGCCCGCGGCATCGCGCTTGTGGTGACCGACGGGCTTGTTGTGGTGCTGAGCGAGAAGACGGTCGCGGACGCCGGCAGCCTCGAAAACTTCTTCGAGTGGGGCGGCGGAGGCAAGCTCGGCAACTTCCCCATCATGATATTCTACTTTATCGCCGTGGCGGTGGGCGGTTACATACTGTTGCATAAAACGATGATAGGCTTTAGAATGAAGGCGGTGGGCGGAAACGCAAACGCGGCCAAGGTGGTGGGCATTAACGTTAACGCCGTCAAGATAACCGCTTTTTCCATACTGGGCGTGCTGAGCGCGCTGGCTGGAATAATAAACCTTTCTTTTATAACAAACGCGCAGGGCACGACCGGCCAGGGCATGGAACTCAACGTCATCGCCGCGACAGTAATAGGAGGCACCAGCATAAGCGGAGGCGAGGGCTCCATACTGGGCACGGTGATAGGCGTGCTCATCATGGGAGTTCTAAACAACGGCCTCATACTGATCGGCGTATCAACATTTGTCCAGACCATCTGCATAGGCGCGGTCATAATAGGCGCGGTAGCCATAGACGTCTGGACAAAGAAGAACCGCTAGGGAGGCGCGCTTATGGACGATATTATAAGATTCTCCAATGTGAGCAAGAACTTTGGCGGTACGAAGGCGTTAAGCGGCGTGTCTTTAAGCATACGCGCGGGCGAGGTGCACGCCCTCATGGGAGAGAACGGCGCTGGCAAGACGACGCTTATGAACATACTCTCCGGCCTTTTTACGCAGGACGCGGGGAGCGTTTCTTACAAGGGCAGGGAAGTTAAGATAACGAGCCCCCACGTATCGAGGCAGCTCGGTATAGCTACTGTGTTCCAGGAGCTTAAAAACTGCGAAAACCTTACGGTCGCGGAAAACATTTTCCTTGGCCGGGAAAAGACCAAGGGCATATTTATGGACTACGCCGGCATGAACGAGAGCGCCAGGAAAATCGTGGCGGCCTACGGCCTCGGCGTGGACGTGAGGACTCCCATTAAAAAGCTCTCGGTGGCGCAGATGCAGGTGGTTGAGATCGCAAAGGCCATAGACTTAAAGGCGGACGTTTTAATCCTTGACGAACCCACGTCGGCCCTCACGGTTAACGAGACGCAAAAGCTTTTCGAAAACATGCGGCGCCTAAAGGAAAACGGCGTTACAATTATATACATATCCCACCGCATGGAGGAGATATTCGAGGTCGCGGACAGGATCTCCGTTTTGAGGAACGGCGGATTCCTGGGAACATTTGAAAAGGGAGAGACCAGCAAGGACGAAATAATAAACCTTATAGCGGGCAAGGAGCTGGCAAAAGAATACACCGCCCAAAAAAAGGAGCTAAAGCCGCTTGGCGGCGCTGTTATGTCCGTCAGGGAACTGAGCCGGAAGCCATACGTGGACGGCGTCAGCTTTGAACTCCACAAGGGCGAGATACTGGGGCTTTACGGCCTCCAGGGGTCGGGACGCACGGAGCTTATAGAGACGGTGTTCGGCCTTTATAAAAAAGACGGGGGCGGGGTTTCGTTTTTTGGGAACGAAGTTTTGAAGGCCTCGGCGAAAAATTCTATAAACAGCAGGATCGGGATGATGACGGAAGACAGGAAGCTTACCGGAATCTTCTTTAACATGGACATAAACGACAACATCGCCATAATCCACGGCAGCGACATAACAAGGGGCGGTATGATAAACACGCGCATGGTGAATGGCATCACGAAGGAATACATCGGGCGGCTTTCCATAAAGTGCAGCGGCATAAAGCAGCCGATAGGCAACCTTTCGGGCGGAAACCAGCAAAAGGTGGTGCTCTCGCGCTGCCTTTCAACCAACCCTGAAATACTGCTTTTGGACGAACCGACAAGGGGCGTGGACGTGGGCGCAAAGGCCGAAATATACGAACTTTTAAAGGAGCTCCGGGATAAGAACGGGGTATCGCTGCTGGTGGTATCTTCCGAACTGCCGGAGATAATCCTTTTATGCGACCGTGTGATAGTTATGAAGAACGGCCGTGTCACCGGCGAACTTAGGGGAGATGAAATAAGGGAGGACGCGATACTAAGCTGCGCCTTCAACGAACCAAGCTAATACCAATCCCTTATTAAATCCACCCTATCTTTGTGGTCTTTCATCCGAATCACTGCGTTGCGCATACTTGACGTAGCGCTGCTACGCCCGCGCATGTGCGCCTTGTGCTTCGAAAGAAATCCTCACAAATTTTAGTGTGTTTTTAATAGAGGATTAGTATAAGGAGGAATGTGTAAAATGATGACAAAGAGCGAACGGGTCATGAGGCAGTTCACAAAGGAGCCGGTGGACTACCTTCCAAGCCAGATAACATTTGCGGACAGGACAAGGGATAAAGAAATAAGCGAAGCCCTCGGCATAGACGTGTCGGAGATGGACGATTACCTTGAAAACCACATACACTTTACTTTTGTAAAGGACGATGTACCGCTATTTTTCCGCAACGACACGGCCACGATGAACCAGCTTGAAAAAGAAGGTTTCGCCTTCATAGATCCTGACGGCAAGACGGTTTACGACCGCTGGGGCATGGGCGTGATGATAGGCGAGGACGGTTTTTTCACCAACTACGGCTGCCTTGCCTACGACGAAGAAAAGAACAAGCGCGCGCGGGAGTTCCTCCCGGACAGCATAACGCGCTACTTTGACATGCCGCTTGAGAAAGCGATAGAAGCATACGAGCCGCCCGATCCCTTTACCGATAAGAACCTTGAGTGGTACGAGCGCGACAAGGACGGCGTCCCTGGCGATCTTTGCGTTATACCCTCCGGCTACTTCGGCATATACGAACGCGGCTACGCGCTGATGGGTTTCCAGAACTTCATGACGGAGATAGCGGGCGATCCCAAAATGGTGAACACGCTGCTGGAAAAAATAACGGACTACCGCATGAAGCTCGTACCGGCAAAAGCGGACATGGGCTTTAAAATAGTGCATCATGGCGACGACCTCGCGACTCAGTGCGCGGGATTCTTCTCCGATAAAATGTTCGACGAGATGATATTCCCGCACTACAAGCGGCTGTTTAGTGAATACAAGAAGCACGGCATGTACATAATGCTGCACTCCTGCGGGCACATGATGACCTACCTGCCCAAGCTCATAGACATCGGCCTTGACGCGTGGGAACCCGTGCAGCCGTGCAACGACCTTAAATACCTGAAGCGCGAATACGGTAAGCACCTCGTGTTCATGGGCGGCATAGACACCCAGACCCTGCCCTTCATGACGCCCGGACAGGTTCGTGAAATGGCCACGGAGACCATAGAAATACTGGGCAAGGGCGGCGGTTACATAATAGCGCCGTCCCAGGAACTCATGAACGACGTGCCGCTTGAAAACGTAGTGGCTATACTCAAGACGGCCGTGGAGCTCAGGGATAAAGTGATGTGATTTTGCAACAGCAATAGTAAGCGTTGCCTGAAAGTTTCGGGCAGCTATTCTTCCTCTTCGTGTAAAAAGGCTTTGAACCCTTTACGGTTCAAAGCCTTTTTTCAATACACGCTCAGCTTATGGAAATCGCACTTTAATTTACCGTAAA
>JAVBSU010000213.1:0-5744 GCA_031556555.1 Christensenellaceae bacterium | reverse complement strand
AAATCGTGCGACACGTTTGCTATGAGTTCCTGCCTCAAGCGCTCTACCTTTGAGAGCTCGGACGCCGCGTAGTTGAGCGTGCGGTTGAGTTCGGCTATCTCAAGGTAGCCGTGCGCGTCGAACACGGTGTCGTACTCCCCTTTCGCGAGCTCTTTGGCCGACTTGTTTATTTTAATTATTGGGCCGGATATCTTGTCCGACATGATCAGCGCTATCAGCAGCGAGAGAGCTATCATTATGAGCGTCATGTAGAGTAGCTGTATTTTTGTTGTACGCACCGTCGCGTCCACCGGCGTTATTTCCGCGTTGACCATTATCATTAAATCGCCGGTCCCGCTGTTGCCCGTGGGCACTATGATCGAGCAGGCTATGCTTTGCCCTCCGCGTACGTCGGGAGGCGGCATCTCGCCGTCGAACGCCTTGCTGTCGAACTCCGGTGCGGGCGCATGCTTGAATACGGTCATGTCCGTACCGCCGTTTTCCTCCGCGCGGGCATAGTATTCGCGCACGTGTTCCTCGTCCAAAAGGGCGGTATCCTGCTCGTCCGGCATGCGCCCGGCTATGTACAGCGGCACGCCCTCGCTGTTGTACACGCCAACCATGACGTCGTTTCTTCTGGCGATGCTGTCTATAAGCGAGCCTACGCTCTCGTTTGTTATGTTAGTAGCTACTGTTTTTGCCGCCGTCAACACTTCCTGCGTTTTTATCCTTGTGTAAAAACCCTCCATGAAGACAAGCTGGAAAAACCATATTATCGTTAGCGGTATGGCTATAAAGATCACCAGGTAGCTGAAAATCCGCCACTTTACGCTTAAGCGGTCAAGCCTGTTCAAAGCGGTATCCCACCCCTCTAAGAGTCACTATGAACTTGCTGTAAGGTCCCAGTGATTTCCTCAATAATTTTATGTGAGTGTCCAGCGTGCGGTCGTCTCCGTAAAAATCGTAGCCCCACACTTCTGTTATGAGCTTTTCGCGGGTCAACGCTATGCCCCTGTTCCTCACCATGTAGAAGAGCAGTTCGTACTCTTTAGGGGAAAGGTCGGCGGGCGCGCCGTCTACGCTCACTATGCGCGCGGTAAAGTCCACTGTCAATCCTTCAATGCTGACCGCTTCGCTCTCCTTTTTGCCCCCGCGCTTTAACACGGCGGCAATGCGCATCATGAGCTCCTTGGGCGAAAAGGGTTTTACCACGTAATCGTCCACCCCGAGCTCAAAGCCGTGGATCTTATCGTACTCCTCGCCCCTCGCGGACAGCATTATAACGGGAACGTCGCTTGTCTTTCGTATTTCCCTGCACGCCGAAAACCCGTCGAGCTCCGGCATCATTATGTCCATTATAATTATGTCGAACTCCCTGTCCCTGCAAAGCTCCACGGCCTCCATGCCATCCTTGGCCTCCACCGGTTCATAGCCCTCGAAGATAGCGTATTTTTTTATAATTTCCCGTATGCCCGTCTCGTCGTCAACTATAAGTATGCTGCTCATAGACACTTCTCCTGTTTTTATATATAATTATATTAATGGTACTATGTGACGGCTTATTGAACAAGTTATGAAAATTGTTTATATATGTCTATAGTATTAAAAAAAGCATAAAACGCTTGCTTTTCCGCCTGGGTATGCTATAATATTTGATGCGAATAAGCGATTTGAACGCGGTTAAAAGAGGTGAGAAGTAATATGAAAGAGGGAATTCATCCCAATTACGGTGAATGCACGGTAAAGTGCGCGTGCGGAGAAACGTTTACTACGGGTTCCGTCAAGAGCGAAATGAAAGTTGATATCTGCTCCAAGTGCCATCCTTTCTTCACCGGAAAGCAAAAGCTGGTTGATACCGGCGGCCGGGTAGACAGATTCAAAAAAAGATACAATATGGATTGATATCTTTATCGAGATGAAAACTATAGGCCGCATAAACTTAGTGCGGTCTGTTTTTATAAGGGCACCGCTTTTTAAGGCGGGTTGTAAGCAAAGGAAAAATATGAAAAGAACAAATATAGGCGGGCAGGGCGTCCTGGAAGGCGTTATGATGCGGTCGGAGAAGTACACGGCCATTGCCGTAAGGCAGGAGCCGGGCAACATCGTCACCCAGAAAAAGCCCACCAAAATGATCAAGGAAAAGTACAAGATCCTGGGCGTCCCCATAATAAGGGGCGTTGTAAACTTCGTCGAGATGCTCATAATGGGCGTTAAGACGATAACCGACTCCGCCAAGATGTACGATCCCGAACTGGCCGAGGAGGAAAAGCCCAGCAAGGCGGAGGAGTTCATAGCAAAAAAGACGGGCAAAAACCCCATGGACGTGGCCATATTCTTCGCGGTCTTAATAGCCATAGTGTTGGCGGTAGGGCTGTTTTTTATACTGCCCAATCTGATCACAGGCTGGATAACGCCCTACGTGGACACGCCCTTTCTTAAAAATATAGTCGACGGATGCGTAAGGATAACCATATTTTTAGTGTACCTTGGCATCGTAACAAGCCTTAAGGACATAAAACGGCTCTTTGGTTACCACGGAGCGGAACACAAGGTAATAAACTGCTACGAGTTTGAAAAGCCCTTAACCGTGGAAAGCGCACGCGAGTGCTCACGCTTCCATCCGCGTTGCGGCACGAGCTTTCTGCTCATAGTCATGGTAATCTCCATACTCCTGTTCTCCCTTTTGGGGTGGAGCGATAACTGGGCCATAAGGATACTCACAAGGCTTGCCATGCTGCCCATCGTCGCGGGCGTGTCCTACGAAGTGCTGAAGATACTCGGCAAGTACGACAACAAGTTTACTAGAATACTGCGCGCGCCAGGCATGGCGCTACAGCGCATCACCACGCGGGAGCCCGACGACGGCATGCTGGAAGTGGCGCTCGTATCTTTCAAGCTCGCGGAGGGCGTGCAGCCGGACGAGGAAGTCGAAGCCCTGGCGCAAAGCTATTCGCGCGTACAGGCTGTCGAAAGCGGGGAGGAAACCCTGCCCGACGAGCATAAGCTGGCCGGTGAGATAAGCAAGCTGGTGGAGTGACGAAAGGAGTGTTTGTATGACTAAAGATGAAATGATCCAGATACGCGATATGGTGTCCGAGCTTTTCGAAGTCAATATGAAAGGCATCGACAAAAGATTCGACGCTGTTGACAAAAGATTCGACGCTGTTGAAGATCGGTTAGACAAGCTTGAAAACGAGCAGGTTCGGCAAGGACTGTTACTGGAAAACGAAGTTTTTCCTTCACTACAACTGCTTGCCGAGGGGCATGGCGATGTCATAAGGCGGCTTGATAAAATGGACGCGGACATTGAGGATCTGAAAGAGGGATTATTGGCGACACAGATAAAAGTCGCGGGCAAATAAATAGCTTGACTGTGGGAGAAAAATACAAAGAGATAAAGGAGCGCCTCGCACGTACGGGCGAAGCCCACGCCGAGGCCTCCGTGATTTTAGCGCATGTGTTACGTTGCGATCTTGGCGGCGTACACCTGCGTTTTTTAGATGAGTGTAAAAACGAGGCGGAAATTGACGATATAATTGTAAAGAGGCTCACGGGTATGCCGCTCGCGTACGCGATGGGTTCCAAGAATTTTTTCGGCTATGATTTTTATGTGGACGGCAGCGTGCTCATACCCCGTTTTGACAGCGAATGCGTAGTGCTGCACGCGCTTGGGCTAGCAAAGGAGAGAGGTTATGAAAGCGTCCTGGATCTTTGCTGCGGAAGCGGCTGCCTGGGCATAACGCTATACATGGAAGGCGGAGCCGGACGCGTGGTTTTCTCGGATATTTCGCCGGACGCGCTCGCCGTGGCGCGCCTCAACGCAAAAAACATAGCGCCGGACGCGCCCTTCAGCTTTGTTTGCGGCGACCTCTTTGCCGAAGTGCGCGGCACGTTCGACCTGATCGTGTGCAACCCGCCCTACGTGAGCCCGGAGGAATACGCGCGCCTTGAACCGCAGGTTAAGGATTTCGAACCAAAGTCCGCCCTGTATGCGGATAGCAACGGGTACGGGTATTACATGAGAATCGCCAAAGAGGCCATGTCCCGCTTAAATCCGGGCGGCGCGCTAGTGCTTGAGACGGGCTCGGGCCAGCATGGCGATATAAAACAATTGCTAAACAGCGCAGGATTTGATAATATATTCTGCGGGTGCGATTTACAGGGACGCCCAAGATTTATAAGCGCCACCAAAAACGGCGGCGCAAAAGGGAAGCTATAAGATGATAGATAAACTTACTACTATAAAAAACCGGTACGACGAGCTCACGGGGCTTATGTCGCAGCCTGAAATCATAGGCAACCAGGAAACCTTCAGGGATTACGCGCAGGAACAGTCCGCGCTCAGCGATATAGTGGCCGCTTTCGAAAGCTATTCAACCACTGTCGACCACATAAAGCAAAACCGTGAAATACTGGATACCGAAAACGAACCCGAGCTTTTGGAACTGGCTAAAGAGGAGCTTTCAGAGCTTGAGCATAAGAAGGGCGAAATGGAGGACGAGCTCAAGGTTCTTCTCATCCCAAAAGATAAGAACGACGAGAAGAACGTCATCCTGGAGATACGCGCGGGCACGGGCGGAGACGAAGCCGCGCTTTTCGGCGGCGCCCTCATGAGGATGTATAGCCGTTACGCGGAACGCAGGGGCTATTCGCTTGAAATAATGTCGTCCAACGTGACGGAACTTGGCGGCGTAAAGGAGATCATACTGCTTATTTCGGGCAAGGGCGCTTATTCCCGCCTGAAATTCGAGAGCGGCGTGCACAGGGTGCAGCGCGTGCCCAACACCGAGTCCAGCGGCAGGATACATACGTCCGCCGCGACTGTAGCCGTCCTTCCCGAAGTGGAGGAGGTTGAGGTCAACATAGCGCAAAACGACCTTCGCATAGACGTGTACAGGAGCAGCGGCAACGGCGGCCAGAGCGTTAACACAACGGACAGCGCCGTCAGGATAACCCACCTTCCCACGGGTATTGTAGTCTCCTGCCAGGACGAGAAGTCTCAGATAAAGAACAAGGCCAAGGCCATGAAGGTTCTCGCCAGCAGGCTTTACGACATGTACAAAGAAGAAGCCATGAGCGAGCTTTCCCAAAACAGGCGCAGCCAGGTTGGCTCGGGCGACAGGAGCGAGAGGATAAGGACTTACAATTTTCCGCAGGGGCGGGTCACCGACCACCGCATAGGGCTCACGCTTTACAAGCTGGACGCGGTTTTGGACGGAGATATAGACGAAATAATCGATGCGCTGATACTTGATGAGAGGCAGAAGAAGCTGGCGTAAGTATATAAGTTAGGAAGTAATATGAACGCACTTTTGGCGGCAGTCATAACCGGGCTTATAGTGGGCGCGGGAGGAACAGGGCTCGGAGCGCTGATAACATTCTTCATAAAAACCACCGGAAAGCAGTTCAGCGCCGCGCTGATGGGCCTTTCCGGCGGAATACTTTTCGCTACGTTCTTCTTCGACATGCTGCCCGAAGCCCTCGATTCGGCGGGGCTCTTAACGGTTCTTCTCGGCCTTGCCGCCGGGGCTTTCATACTCTACCTCATAACGGTTTTCGTTCCCCACCAGGACGTTTCGGAACTCGACGCGGGCGAGGTCGACTCGTTAAAGACGAACCGCCTCATGCGCACGGGCGTGCTTTTAGCCATAGGCATAGCGATGCATAATCTTCCACAGGGCGTGGCCATCGGCGGCGGCATAGTGTCCGGCGCGACCCTCTCACTGCCGCTGCTTCTGCTGCTGCACAACATACCAGAGGGAATG
>JAVBSU010000094.1:0-4949 GCA_031556555.1 Christensenellaceae bacterium | reverse complement strand
TTTTGCTCGGGCGCGGCAATGAGCGTTAGGGGCGAAGAATCCCCCGTCCCGGAAGAACCGGCGCAGGCAAGCGGGCAGCCCACGGAAGAGGCCGCGACGGATGAAGTATCCGCCGAAGATGACGTCCGCAACGAAGTTTCTTACATAACGGGCGACGGTCACGATATCCCCATTATCGTTACCCTGCCGGAAGGCGCTTCGGAAGAAAGCCCTGTTCCGGCGGTGGTTATGCTGCACGGCACCGCTTCCAACAAGGACGAGGCTGGCGGCGGTTACGCATCACTCGCACCCATGCTGGCGGACGCGGGCATAGCAAGCATACGCTTCGACTACGTGGGTAACGGCGACAGTAAGGGAGACTACGTCGATTACAATTTCACCAGCGCGTTAGGTGACGCCATGGCCGTGACCGATTACATCAAAAGCATTCCGGAAATCGACACCGAACGCATAGGCATAATGGGCTGGAGCCAGGGCGGCACGCACGCCATCCTCGCGGCCGCCGAATACCCCGACGTGTTCAAGTCTGTCGTGACATGGGCGGGCGCGCTCGACCTAAGCATGATCGCCACGGAAGAGATGCGCGAAGAGGCGAAGGAGCAGGGCTACACGATGTACGACCCCGGCTTTACCGATCCTTTGAAGCTCAGTGAACAATGGATAGAAGACGTGGACAACACGGACGTCCTGGCCGCCGTTCCCGAAATCAAAGGGGCGGTGCTCGCCATAGCGGGTTCGGCAGACGACACAGTGCCGCCGGAAAACTCGCAGCAGATAGCTGACGCCGCAACGAATGAAAAGTCCGGCGTATACTTTATAGACGGCGCGGACCACACGTTCAATATATTCACGGACGACCGGTCGGCATACGAAGACCTCGCGAAAACGACGGTGGACTGGTTTAAAGAAACGCTGTAACGAATTAGGGCGTGTTTCAAAAATAGCGGTAGCTAGATTTTTGAGCAATTTTTCTGATTGGTGCTTGCAAAAAGCGCAGTGCTAGCAGCGCTATCATGAGCATTTTTGCATGTGCCAGGCTGGAAAATTGCCAAAAAGATGGCTGGTGATATTTTTGAAACAGCCCCTAGATAATCAAACGAAAAACTCCGTCCACAGCATGGGCGGAGTTTTTGCGCTCCGCCTGTAAAACCACGCGCGCCCGGCAACGTAAATATTAAATCTTTATGACGCTTTTTTTACGAAAGTGTTGAAAAAATGACTTGCCTATGATAGTATGTAAGAAAATGTTTTTCAACCGAACCGGCTACAAACCAGAGGTGTGTAAATGATACGTAAAATTTCGATAAAGAGGAATGCTGTGGCGGCGGTGCTTTTTGCCGTCATGCTAATTTGCTTTGCCGCGCCGCAGTTCATTACTGAGGCGGAGGCGGCCGGCCAGCTCGTGGTCGTTGTGGACGTGGGGCACGTTGTCAGCGACAGGGGAGTGGACGACGGGGCAAGCGCGCCGGACGGCACCAGGGAGTCCGCTTTGAACCTGCCTTTGGCGCAAAAGCTCGTGAACGTACTCATCTCAAGGGGCTACAAGGTCTACACGACGCTGCCGTTCGTATCGGGCGTCCCCAACCTCGTCGAGGGAACGCACGTGTCGCTGGCGCAGAGGGTGGCGGCATCAAACGAAGTGCGCCCCAACCTCTTCATATCAGTCCACCACAACTCATACGGGAGTTCATACAACTCGGCGTCCGGGGCGCTCGCGCTATACGATTCCGGGCAGACCGATCCATTTATTAAGCCCTATTCGGTCGAACTGGCGCAAACGGTTATAAGCCGTGTCTGGGAGCTTGGGTACACCAAGGGCAACCGGTCTTACGGCACGCTGGATGTGGGCGCGTCTGTCCTTAGGTACAACATAGCTCCGGCAATGACGCTTGAGGCGGGCTTCATGACGAACAGCAGCGACCTCGCGCGCTGCAAGGATCCCGCCAAACAGCAGCAGGTCGCGGAAAAAGTGGCCGACGGCATAGACGCCTTTTTAACGAAGTATCCTAAACGCCTGACCGAGGATACCACGCCGCCCACCATGAGTTCGCTCGCCTTTAGCGTGAGCAGCCCGACAGCAAGGCCTGATTTTGTGATGAAGGCCAAAAACGTTAAGGACGACGAATCGGGCGTAAAGGGCGTCCAGTTCCGCGTATGGCTCAGCGGCGACAGCAAAACCTCTAAAACAATAGAAGGCAAGGACGACGGCAGCGGAAACTACACCGCCACCTTCAAGCTAAGCAACTTCGGGGGCAAGCCGGGCACGTACAAAGTCGACGTCTACGGCACGGACAATGACAACAACAAAGGCAAGATGGGTTCGGGCAAAATCGTTATCAAGGACGATACCACGCCGCCCAAAATAGGCGCGGTCGAGTTTAGTGAACAAAGTCCCACCACAAAGGGTTCTTTCACCCTTCGCGCGAAGGATGTTACGGACGACGCGGGAATAAAGACAGTCAAGTTCCGCGTCAACATCAAGGGCG
The DNA here is from genome assembly GCA_031556555.1 of Christensenellaceae bacterium. Lineage (GTDB taxonomy): Bacteria > Bacillota > Clostridia > Christensenellales > Christensenellaceae > UBA5399. Next base: position 2,463 of record JAVBSU010000094.1, on the reverse strand, counting down.
TTAGCGGCTCCAAAACTTACACAGCCAAGGCAGCCTCGGCCGGGATTTACGAATACAAGTTCAGCACGGCCGACCTCGGAGGCGCGGACGGCGAATACGTGGCAACAGCCTACGCTTACGACAAGCGCGGCAACATGAGCAAAAAGGCCGCCAGCATAAAGGTCAGCCGCGAACCCGCCGTACCGCCCACCATGGGCGAGATAGTATACACCGCGGGCAACCCGTCATCCGAGCAGCGCTTCAACATCCGCGCGACCAGCGTGGCCGAAGCCGAGACCGTCAAGTTCAGGGTGTGGAACGTGGAGGCGGGATCGTCTTCAGTAAAGAACTATGCCGCGTCCCCTGACGGCAGCGGCAATCACGAGATCACCTTTGACACACAGGACTTCGGCGGATTGGCGGGCGCGTACAAGCTAAGCGTTTACGGCGTTGACGCGGACGGCAAGTCGGTCCTCATGGGCAGCGGCAACTTCACGGTCATCGCGGGCGAGACAGGCAGCGCTTCCATAATGGGCGAATCAAAAGCCACAGTGGAACAGATGATAAATTATTTCAGGGCCAACAGCTCAACCTATCCTTCGTACTATGAGGAATCCCCGAGGAGCACCAGCCTTGAGCAGTTCGCACAGATCTACTACGACGTCTGCCAGACAGAGGGCGTAAGGGCGGAGGTCGCCTGGGCGCAAATGTGCATAGAGACAGGCTTCCTGCATTTTGGCGGCAATGTGAGTAAAGAACAGTTCAACTTCGCCGGCATGGGCGCTTCGGGCGGCAGTTCGGGCTTCAGCTTCGCCGACGAGTACGGCCACGACGCGAACGGTATAAGGCACGGCGTGATAGGCCATGTGCAGCATTTGAAGTGCTATGCGGATACTTCGTCGCCCGTCATATTAAGGGAAGACGGCAGCCCTGTTGACCCGAGGTGGTCGCAGAGCTTAAGAGGCAGGGCTACAACGGTTGCCGGGCTGGAGGGCACCTGGGCGATGAGCAGCGGGTACGCGGCCGAAATGACGGCTTACATAAACGGTATACTGAGCTCGCCGATGGAGCTGCAGGAATACCTCGCCCCGCCGGAGGCAGGCGTAAATATCGAGGAGGATCCCGGTTACGTGATCGGAATCGAAGAGGTCGTTGACGAGGCGCAGCCGCAGGAACCGGCCCAGGAGCCTGAAATATCTAACCCCGAGCCGCCAGCCGCAGGGCCTGTTGACGAGGGAGTGGTCATCCAGCCTGAAACGGAGCCCGTAATAGAGGGCTGATATAAATTACATAGCATACCCGGGAGGCCGCAAAAAAGCGGCCTCTTTTTTCGTATTTCTCTAATCTTAATCAGTTTTTAAGACATTGTTAACGCTTTCTTAAAACACGCGGTCTATAGTAGTAAGTAAGTTTTGAAGTGGCGTAGCGAAGAAAGGTTGTGCGAAAATGGATAAAAGTTTAGTTATAGGGAAAAAGCGGCAATTGGCCGAAACAGTGATCTACGCCGTGTTCGCCCTTTACATGCTAATATTATTTTACATACTGTTCCTGGACAGGTCGATGGGCGGAGAGCGGCCCGTGCAGCCCGTTCCCTTTGAAGGAATAAGGCAGTGCTTTTACGAGTCGCCGTGGTCCACCTTTGTGTTGAACGTTTTCGGCAACGTGGCGATATTCGTCCCGCTGGGCGTTTTCCTCCCCCTCCTTAGGAGGAAGGACAAGCGCGTGCTTTCCAACCTTATGCTTATCGCGCTGGCCAGCATTATGGCGGAGTCCATACAGTGGATGTTCGCGCTGGGGGTAGCAGATGTGGATGATGTGATCCTCAACACGCTGGGCGGATTCATCGGCATTATGGGGTACAAATTCATTGTGCGCGCGTCCGGCGGCGAGGATAAGGCCCAGCCGGTAATAGCTATAATCTCCGCGGCCGCGGGCGTCTCGATCCTCTCAGCCTGTGTGGCGCTGTTCGTAATTAATTAAGGTATTTAAACTAACCTCGAACAAAAGCAAAAACACCGGCAGACGCCGGTGTTTTCGTATCTTTCTCAGTACTGCCCGCCGCCCGCCTCCTCGACGATGGCGAACGTTGCCGTAGCGCCTATGCGGTCCGCCCCGGCGGATATGATCTCCACCAGCTTAGCGAGGGTCTTTACTCCGCCGTCTATTTTTATTTTCACGTTGCGGCCTACTATCCCGCGCACAAAGCGCACATCCTCGGCGTCCGCGCCTTTGCCGGACAGGACGTTCTGTATTTTTACGAACTCCACCCCGGTGGCGCAAAGCATCCTCAAAACGTCTTCCTTTTCCTGCTGTGTATAGAGGCAGTGCTCGAACGCCGCCTTTATGAGCGCGCGGCCCTGAGCCGCCTCCACAATATTCTCGATCTCGCGGCGGGCGTCGTCCATCCTGCCCGATTTGACCGCAAGCGCGTTCACCGCCACGTCGATCTCCTGCGCCCCGTTGCTTATGCAATCGCGCACGTCG
>JAVBSU010000172.1:0-5166 GCA_031556555.1 Christensenellaceae bacterium | reverse complement strand
TGCCCAGCGTCGCTATAAACGGGGGAAGCTTCAGCTTTGTTACAAAGAAACCGTTGCCCGCCCCAAAGAGAGCGCCCGCCGCTAGGCCTACTACTATACCCGCGAAAGTTACAGTGGCTATTTGGCTTCCTGACAGAAGCTCCAGCATCTTCCCGGAGAAGTCCTCGGGTATTCCGGCGCTCGCGGCCATGGCATTTATGAGCCTATCCATTGTGAGGCAGCCCATTATGCCTGAAAACGCGAAAACCGAGCCCACAGAAAGGTCTATACCGCCAGTCATTATGACTAGCGACTCTCCTATCGCCATTATCGCTATGAACGAAAACTGGCGTATAACGGAAACAAGGTTGTCCGGCGACAGGAACACGTTGCCCACCGCGATGGTCAGCACCGCGCACATCGCCACCAGTATTATGACGATACCAAAGGACGAAGAGTTCTTAAATTTAATAAAAATGTTGTTCTTGCTCCTTAAGGAAGGAGTTTCATTGTCCATACTACTTACCGCTCCCTTGTTTTTTAGCTTACAGCGCTGTCTTCGCGCAGTATGGTCGCCATTATGACCTCCTGCGTGGCCTCGGCCTGCGTGAGCTCTCCTTTGACGACGCCGTCATGCATGACTATTATGCGGTCGCTCATGCCGAGTATTTCAGGCAACTCCGAGGATATCATTATTATACCCACGCCCTCTTTCACAAGCGAGCCCATTAAATTGTATATTTCTTTCTTCGCGCCCACGTCTATACCGCGCGTAGGTTCGTCCAGTATCAATACTTTAGGGTGTGTGGCCAGCCACTTGGCTATTACGACCTTCTGCTGGTTGCCGCCCGAAAGGTTCTCCGCTTTTTGTTCTATTCCCGGGGTCTTTACGGAAAGCTGGTCTATGTAGAGGTCCGCTATTTCCCGCTCCTCCCCTTTGCTTATGAGGCTGCCCCTGCTCACTTTCTCCAGGCTGGCGAGAGTGATGTTCTCCCTTACGGACATGCCAAGGACAAGCCCCTGCTGCTTCCTGTCTTCGGGAACGAGGCCAATGCCCATTTTTATGGATTGATCCGGCCAATGAGACCTGAACTTCTCGCCCGCTATTTTGACGTTGCCGCGGTCCATGTGGCGTATGCCGAATATCGCCGCCATAAGCTCGCTCCTGCCCGCGCCCACAAGCCCCGCGAATCCCAGTATCTCGCCGCTCCTCAGTGAGAAGCTCACGCCGTTTACCATGTCGCCGGAGACTATATCCTCCGCTTCGAGCACAACGTCCCCTATCTCGGCGGTTACCTTGGGGAAAAGGTCTGTCAGCGGCCGGCCGACCATCATCTGTATGAGCGCGTCTTCGCCGCAGTCTTCCGTCCTGACCGTATCTATGAGCTCGCCGTCCCGGAGGACGGTTATACAATCGCTTATTTCGAATATCTCGCTCAGTTTGTGGGATATAAAAACTATGGCCGTGCCCTGTGCTTTAAGCTGGCGGATTATGTCCATCAGTATAACGACTTCATGGTCGGTGAGCGAACTGGTGGGCTCGTCCATGATTATGACTTTCGCGTTTACCGACAGCGCCTTGGCTACTTCCACCATCTGCCTTTGCGCTATGGAAAGGTTTTGCACGAGCGTGCCGACGTCAACGTTAAGCCCCACCTCGCGCACGTACTTCTCAGCTTCGCGCATGGTGGCGGCCTTGTCCATAAAAGGCCCTTTCCGCCTCTCCCGTCCAACAAAAATGTTTTCCGCGACGGAGAGGTTGGGCATTAAGTTGAGCTCCTGGTAAATTATGCTTATTCCTAAGTTGGTGGCTTCCTCCGGCCTGTGTATCTCGACCGGCTTGCCGTCTACGAGTATTTCGCCGGCGTCTTTTTGGTATACGCCGGACAGTATTTTCATTAGTGTTGATTTGCCCGCGCCGTTTTCACCTATGAGCGCGTGGACTTCACCCGAGTTGACGGATAGGCTGACGTCCTTAAGGGCATGTACGCCCGGAAAGGATTTGTCTATATTGCGCATAGTCAATACTTCACTGCCCATTGCCATCAGTCCTCCGAGGCGTATCGTTTGATTCAGTGCAGGTACGTGTACGTGTGTATAAATTCATTCGGGAGAATCACCCCTATATAAATATAACCAGATAACCTTGTAAATAATCCCCGCCGCAACAGTAAATGAACATTTTATATCAGTGCAGCTATCCTCATTCAGCGTAACACATTATATATCACCGGAAAGAGAATGTCAAACAAAAAACTATGCGTGCACGAGCACGGCAGGGCGCGTCACAAGGCGCAAAAAACCGGCGCAACCGCGTGCCCCGCGCCGCTTTTTCACGGCGCGGGGCTGAAGCTTCGCCTAATCTTTTTAAACTATCAATCAATAATACTCGCCGCTTACAAACGAATCCCTTATCTCGGGCGCTTGAGTACCCCAGATTGCCGATACCTCGGTTATGGCGCCGCCGTCTGTCACGAGCTGGACAAAAGTCATCTCTTCGTATTCATCGTAGTACTCATAGTAGTAGTAAGCCTCACCTTCCCAGATGTCCATGTTCTGGGTAAAGCCGTGCAATTCAAGTTCCGCGAGCGCCTCATCAACGGGCATCCCCACATGTACGCCGCCCACTTCTACGGGCGCCGATTCGTCCCCCAGCCAAACGCCGTTGACAACATAATCCCCGTAGTAATCCTCCATGAATACCACCGACATGTTAGTGTAGTTGTACGTCAGCGCCCCTTCTTCGGTATCTTCCTGTATGTCGCCCGTCTCGCCGTAATAGGATGCTATGTCCTCCGGGCTGCTCACGCCCGCGAGCAGGAAGAAGTCGTCGTAGGCTATAGGAGGCTCAGGGTCAGGCTCCGGTATGGGATCGGCCGTTTGCTCGGGCATCGTGGGCTCGGGTTCAGGCTCTATCGTAGGCTCAGGTTCTGCCGTCGGCTCTGGCGGCACGGGATCAACCGGTTGATTGAGCGAGCTGCCTATGATGTCAAAGCTCATTACCATTTCGTCCGCGATGGACTCAAACCCGTCGAAGTACTCCATCGCGTTGTCGCGTGTGTAATAAAGGAAGTAGCAGCTATCGTTCCCACCGTCGACAAGGTAGAGGTCGGTTGTCCTCACGCTGCCGCTGGGCGTGGTAGCGCCAAACTGGACGTAGTAGCAGTCCACGTAATCAAGCGTGATATCGCCTTCCCTTACAACGTTGATCTCTTCGCTCCCTGACTGCGTCCGCGATATACTGAGCATTATTCCGTTCAGCTTTTCCTTGACGTCCTCCAATGAATTGCTTATAAGGTAAGTGACGCTGAGAAATGAGTCCGCTTCCCCAAAGCTGCCCGCCGCGGGTATGAACTCCACGGTTCCGCCGTATTCGTCGTAGCCCGTGTCGTTAATGTCCCAGGTATCGGGGACGTACATGTCAAACCCGAGGACGCTGTTGTCGTAGTACATCATAGAGCCTTCGCCGGCGGCCTGGCTGTCTTCGAGCGCCGACTTGAAATCCGGCACGGTGGGCGCGTCTTCCGCCGCCCATCCTCCAAACACGAACGATGCCGCGAGAGCAATGATCAATAACAATGATAAACTCTTTTTCATTCTCATTTCCGCCTTTCTGTTAATACGAAAAGGCCGGCGGGAATGCCGGCCTTTTCGTAGATTAGCTGTTGCTTTTGGAAATATATTCTTCTATGAGTTTCCTGTCCTCGGTCAGTTCGATGGTAAAGTCGTACACATACTCTCCGAATGGGTCTACATAGCGCAGTTTCCCTTCCTTGAGAGCGTTCGCGTAGCCAAGCACGCCGCGTGTGGTCGGCTCCAGTCCTAGAGCGTAGTCCCCCGCCCTCATGCACTTCCACTCGCAGAACATCGGGCACTGTTCCTGGTTGTAGTGGAGTATCATCGCAACGCTCTGGTCCTTGTGCACCAGCATGGCGAAGCTGTCTTTATTCGGCTCGTCGTCGGTATAGAAGAAGCACTGTTCATCGTACCCTACCTGCGCTTTATCCATTATGTTGTACCGGTCGATCCCGCGCTTGGCCACATCGTCCCTAGGCTTCATGTTCTTGGCCGAAAGGTATATCTTCGCGCCGTCGTCCACGAGCGGATAGCCGAAGTTGAAGTGGTAAACGTTCATTACGTGCTGCTTCTCGTAGCCGTAGTTTACTACCGTGTCGCGCATGTGTATGGTGTTCGACTCTGTATGGACGCGTACTTCCCGCTTAAGCGCAAGGTTTTCGGCGAAAACGCGGCTTTCTTTTATTTCACCTTTGATCACTATCACGGCCTCGTCGCCGTCAAAAACCAGCTCGCGGCTTACTTTTTCCGCTGGCGTGTTGCCCACGACTCCGTGCAGGCCGTACTTCCTTCCGTCCACTTCGCTGGGAGCGCCCGCGTACGTCATGCCGCAGGTGGTGAGGAAGCCTATGTTGAAGGATTTCAAAAAGCCGTATACGTCGTCTTCAACATGGTATTCGGGGGCGACTATGCCGTTCTTTCCCACAGCGCCAACGTTCATGCCCTTGTAAGTGAGATGCGATATATCGAGGCCCTTGTCGGCCAATAGCGTCATCTCAATGCCCTTGCCGTTCTTTAAATCTATAGCCCTAACACCCTTGGCCTTGCCGTCGTTAAAAGCGTAGCTTTTCGTGCCGGCGTAGCTGTCAAGGTCGCCCACGTATTTGAGCAGTTCCATCATTTCGCTTTTCTTCATAAATCCTCCTTTTGAATCACCCTTTTTTTCTAGTTACATTATACTCCTAATATGTCATAAGGCAAGTCATATGTCACAAGGCAAGGTCAGAATTCTCCGAAAAATGCTTCAGGAGGACCAGCGGTTCGCTCTTGGAGGAATTGCTTATTGTAACGCCCTTTTTGGCCGTGTCTTCAATTACGAAGTATTCGTCGTGCGTCAGTTCCCCGTAGCGTATCATCGTTGGGGATTCTATTGGCAGTTCGTTGATCTTGCCCAGGCCCTGCACCACTATGAAGCCGTACGCGGCCGCGTCTTTGACCGTTACCGACTTCCCGGGCATCACGGTCAGGCGTTTGGCGCAGGCGGAATCGCACTTGTAGCAGATCCACTCGTCCATGTAACCTTCCGCCCGCATCTGCGCTTCGTCCCCGGCGGGCTTTGGAGCCATGAACCGGTTGGACGCGAAATCGGGATCCACGTTCGCCTCCCAGTCA
>JAVBSU010000207.1:0-11043 GCA_031556555.1 Christensenellaceae bacterium | reverse complement strand
GCCGGGCGCGCGCTGAGTGAACTCGACGAGAAGCTCGACGTATTGGGGCTTTTAAAGAACGATGGAGACGCTGTGCCGGACGAGGTCAAGGAGCTTATAGAAAAGCGGAGGCTCGCCCGGGAGGCAAAGGACTACGCCTTATCGGACGAGATAAGGGGCAGGATAAAAGAAATGGGTTATGAAATAAAAGACACGCGAGACGGCGTGAAAGTAAGTAAAACACAAGCGGGGGGTAATTAACTATTATGTTTTTGTTTGAAGAGGCGCAGCAGGTTGCCAATCCTATGAGCTCCAGCCTGGACTTCATGATGATATTCAATATCTTCATAGCGGCTTACCTTTTATACTACGCTATAAAAGGCAGCGGGAAGGTCTATGAAAACGAGTATCCCAAGGCCATGCAGGAATCTTACCTGAAGTTTATGCGCAAGTTCTGCTGGATAGCAGGGGTAGGTATGATGGTGTTTTCCATCCTGGAATACCTGAACGGTTTCGACTCGATATTTTCTATACTCAGCATAGTTTACGTGCTGGGATGCGTGGTTACGTACTTTGTACTTTTCCGTGTGAAATATAAAGAATACCTCAAGAAGACGAAACCGGTAAAAAAACAATGAAGAGGTGTGCACGATTAAAATAATAGATATAACACGGAAGCTCGACGCCAATACCGCAATATACGAAGGAGACCCGCAGGTAAGCATAGAACAGTTTTATACTGTGGAAAACAATGGCTTTGCCATAACGAAAATATCGCTGGGCTCGCACAGCGGCACGCACATAGACGCGCCCAGCCACGTGCTTTCGGGAGGAAGGCACGTCGCGGATATACCCTTGAGCGGCCTCATAGGCGAATGCGCGGTCATAACTAAAGAAGCCCCCAAAGTGCCTTCGGGAATAAAGAAGGTGCTCATAAAAAGCTCGGACGGTATAAGCGGAAAGCTTAATGAAAGCCAGGCTCAAAAGCTCGTGGACGCGGGAGTCAGGCTAATAGGCACGGACAGCCTCTCGATAGGGAGCGACAGCGTGCACGACATATTGCTGAACGAGGAATGCCTTATTTTGGAATCTCTGGATTTGAGTAAAGCGGAGGCGGGTATATATATGCTATATGCGCTGCCGCTCAAGATAGATGCGGATGGTTCGCCGTTGCGCGCTTGCCTCATACAAAAAACTGGAGAAGGGTGACAAAAAGAAAATGGCTGACGTTTACAAACAGGGAAGTAAGGCGGCAACTGTGGGTTCAGTTATTACGGCTGCCGTGGCGGGAGTTCTTTTGGTGTTGTCTATACTGATAATATGCGTGGAAGGCGTGGCGTTCGATAGAAATTTCTACCGGGCCGAGTACGAAAAGCTTAACACGGCGGTAGAGACGGGCGTTACCAGTGAGCAGCTAGAGGAAGCCACGGACAAGCTTTTGGGCTACATCCAGGAAAAAGAGGAAAACCTCAGTTTCGCCACTGAAATCGACGGGGCGGAACGCCAGTACTTCTCGGAGCGGGAGCAGCTCCACATGTGGGACGTCAGGAAGCTCAACTTTAACGCGGTGCTGTTCATGAGGATAGCGCTGCCGCTGGTGTTGTTTTTGATGGTGTTATCCTACCTTATTTCAGGCAGGTCTTCGCTAATGTTCAAGTCGGCCTTCTTTGGAATGCTGGGCGCGTTGGCGGCGTTGGCGATAGCCGCGATATTCGCGGCAATTGATTTTAATTCGTTCTGGACGTCTTTCCACTGGGTTTTCTTCACAAACGACCTGTGGCTCTTAGACCCGGCCGAGTCGCTTATGATAAGGATGTTCAGCGAAACCTTCTTCTCGGATATGGTGTCGCGCATACTCATGATCTTCCTGCCTTTTGTGGGCGCGGTCACGGTATTGTTTGGGGTACTGAGCAGGGTGCTCAAGAAAAAGTGGGAAAAGTGACAATACTCGCGATAGAGACTTCGTGCGATGAAACCGCCGCCGCCATCGTTCGTGACGGGCGTGAGGTTTTGAGCGGTGAAATTTTTTCGCAAATCGATATACACAGGGAATACGGAGGAGTTGTGCCGGAAATCGCTTCCCGCAGCCATATAGAAAAACTGCCCTCCGTGGTGCAAAAAACAGTTCGCGACGCGGGCGGCGCGGAAAAAATAGACGCGGTGGCCGTGACGTACGGCCCCGGCCTTGTAGGCGCGCTTTTGACGGGGGTGTCCTACGCCAAGGCGTTGGCTTACGCGTGGAAAAAGCCGCTCGTACCGGTAAACCATATCGCAGGCCACATTTGCGCCAATTACCTGAGCGCCCCGGAGCTTGAGCCTCCCTTCATATGCCTTGTCATATCGGGCGGCCACACGGCCCTCGTGCGCGTAAAGGGCTACACGGAGTACGAGATACTGGGGCAGACAAGGGACGACGCGGCGGGCGAAGCCATAGACAAGACGGCTAGGGTGCTGGGGCTCCCTTACCCGGGAGGGCCCAACCTTGAGAAGCTGGCCATGGAGGGGGACCCTTTCAAGTATGCGCTGCCCATAAGTTTCAAAGGCGAACCGCACCTTGATTTTTCATTCAGCGGGCTCAAGACGGCGGTAATAAACATGTTGCACCGGATGGGCAACGCCGGCGAAACCTATATGAGAGAAGATGTTGCGGCGTCATTTCTTAAGGCTGTGTCCGATGCCCTTACAAAGAACACCTTTGAGGCCGTAAGGCGCACGGGCATAAAAAAGCTCGCTCTGGCCGGGGGCGTTTCGGCTAACGCGCAGATAAGGGAAGCCTTTGCTTCGGGTACGCGCGCGAAGGGTGTGGAGCTCTACCTGCCCGAGCTTAAATACTGTACGGACAACGCGGCCATGATAGCGAGCGCCGCTTATTTTGAATACGTAAAGGGCGTGAGGGCGGATTTGACGCTGAACGCGCGGCCGGTCGCGGAAATAGGGCAATAGGCGGCGGCGCTATTATATAATTGGTGTATATGTTTTATATTGACGACGGGGATAAGCTTGAAGACATAGAGGCGGCTCAGCTGGCGCCCCTTGTTCTGGCATTTATAGGGGACACTGTGTTTGACTTGTACGTGCGTTCTCACTACACTCTCAAGGTGGGCGGCGGCGCGGGCGCGCTGCATGGGATGAGCAGCAAAGTAGTAAACGCGCGCGCGCAGGCGGCGTTCGCCAGGGAGGTGGAGCCGCTGCTCGATGAACGCGAGCATAACGTATATATGAGGGGAAGGAACGCCAAGAGCGCGACGGCCCCGAAGAACATGGATATTATCGATTACCGCCACGCGACAGCGGTAGAGGCGCTTATAGGCTACCTCTACCTCACCGGCAGGAGCGGACGGATTTTAGAGTTGTTTTCGAAACTGGAATTGTGAGGGGTTGGGATTGTATGGATGAACAAAATGATTTAATAATAGGAAGGAACAGCGTCAGGGCGGCCATACGCTCGGGGGGACAGATAGATAAGGTCTACGTCGTGCAGGGCATAAGCGACGGCAGCATAAAGGAGATATTGAGCCTTGCGCACGCCGCCAAACTTGTTGTAAAGGAAGTAACGCGCTACAAGATGGACGAACTCTGCGCGGGCATGGGTTACGACGGCAAAGTGGGCAACCACCAGGGAATAGCGGCGCAGCTTCCCGCTTTCAAGTACAGCGAGTTGGAGGACATATTAAAGCTTGCGGAGCAGCGCGGAGAGCCGCCATTCATAGTTATACTGGACGGGGTGCAGGATCCTCATAACCTCGGGGCCGTTATAAGGAGCGCGGAGGCGTTGGGCGCGCACGGCGTGATAATAGGCAAGCGGCGCTCGGCTTCTTTGACCGCGGCTGTGTACAAAGTGTCGTCTGGGGCGGCGGAGTATATACCGGTTGTAAAAGTAGTCAACATAAACAGGACGATAGAAGAAATAAAGGCTATGAACATCTGGGCGGTGGCGGCAGATATGGCGGGCGGCCAGCCGCTCGGCGAGGCCAACCTTTCGGGGGCGGTGGCGCTTGTTATAGGCGGCGAAGGCGAGGGCGTATCGCGGCTTGCGAAGGAATTGTGCGACATGGCCGTGAGCATAGAGTTGTCCGGGCGCACGGAGTCGCTGAACGCGGCCAGCGCGGCCAGCATTCTCATTTACGAAAAGAAGAGGCAGGACAGGGCGCATGAGCGAAACAGAAAAAAAGAATGAAGTTTTTGCGTCCCTGCCTGACGAGGAAGTTGTAACGAAAGCCAGGGATGACGACGACGCGCTTGAATACATTTTAAAAAAATACAAGAACTTTGTGCGCTCAAAGGCGCGGTCTTACTTCCTCATGGGCGCGGACAGGGAAGACATCGTCCAGGAAGGGATGATAGGGCTGTATAAAGCGGTAAGGGACTACAACCTCGATAAGAAGGCGTCTTTCCGGGCGTTTGCCGAGCTCTGCGTAACGCGGCAGATAATAACGGCGGTAAAGACGGCCACGCGGCAAAAGCACATGCCGTTGAATTCCTACGTATCGCTCAACAAACCGGTATGCGACGATGAGTCGGACAGGATGCTGGTTGATATGATAGCAGCTACGCAGGTTTCAAACCCAGAAGACATAATAATAGACAAAGAGGATTTTGTGGCGATAGAATGGGAGATATCGCGTAAACTGTCCACGCTGGAAAAGAGGGTGCTCACGCATTACCTCAGGGGAAAGTCGTACGTGGACATAGCTAAAATGCTGGGCCGCAGTGAAAAATCCGTGGATAACGCGCTCCAGCGCGCCAAGGTGAAGATAGACAGGTACGTGGCGGAGAAGAACGCCGTCTACGCTGAATAAACGTTTTTAGAACTTTTTTTGACTCATGGGCGTCGAATGTATATAATGTATGGATGCCATGAGTGGTTTATTTTTTAGTTAAATATGCATTTGGAGGATAGATAGGAAATGGCAAACACTGTTGTATTGACCACCAAAGGGGTGCACGAGCTCGAGGAAAAGCTTGACTACCTCAAGACTGTCAGGCGCGCGGAGATCGCGGAAGAGATAAAGCAGGCGAGGGCTTTTGGCGACCTTTCGGAAAACGCGGAATATGACGAGGCGAAAAACGAGCAGGCGAGGATAGAAGGCGAAATAGTCGTAATAGAGAAAATGCTCAGGAACGCCACCATAGTCGACGAAGAGGAAGTTGACGTCCAGAAGGTCAACATCGGCGCGATAGTGCGCATGCTGGACAAAACCTACGGCGAAGAGGAAGAGTACCAGATCGTCGGCTCGGCGGAGGCCGACCTCAGTAAAAACAAGATATCAAACGAATCGCCCGTGGGCAGCGCGCTGTTAGGCAAAAAAATAGGCGCGACCGTAAAGGTGGATACGCCCGGGGGTACGTTAAGGTATAAAATATTGGATATACACCGCTGATGCGGAACAGGGGGAATAATTGCAGATGCCGGACATTGAACAGGATGTAAACGAATTATCTGAAATTTTACAGGTCAGAAGGGACAAGCTCGACCTTTTGCGCAGCGAGGGGCGTGACCCTTACCGGGTGAATTCATACGGGCGGACGCACCTTTCTTCGGAAATAAAAGAGAATTTTGAGGCCCTCGAGGGCAAAGACGTGTCGGTCGCGGGAAGGATAATTTCCAAGCGTATAATGGGCAAGGCCAGCTTTTTCCATATAATGGACGGGGCGGGCCAGCTTCAGATATACGCGCGCAAGGACGTTATGGGAGACGAGCCCTATGCCGAGTACAAAAAGTACGACATTGGCGACATAGTTGGCGTAAGCGGCGAAGCCTTCAAGACGAACGCGGGCGAGATTTCAGTCAAGGCGAAGAGCGTTACGCTGCTCGCAAAGTCGTTGTTGCCTCTGCCTGAAAAGTGGCACGGCCTAAAGGACACCGATCTAAGATACCGCCAGAGGTACGTGGATTTAATCGTAAACCCGGATGTCAAGGAGACGTTCTATAAGCGCTCCAGGATAATAAAGTGCGTGAGGGACTTCATGGACGGGCGCGGCTATATTGAAGTGGAAACGCCCATTCTCCAGGACAACGCGGGCGGCGCCACGGCGCGCCCCTTCATAACGCACCACAACACGCTCAACATGGACATGTACATGAGGATAGCTACGGAGTTGCACCTTAAGCGCCTTATAGTGGGCGGCTTTGAGCGGGTGTACGAGATAGGCCGTATATTCCGCAACGAGGGCATGAGCCCCCGGCACAACCCGGAGTTCACGACAGTGGAGCTTTACGAGGCGTATACGGATTACCATGGAATGATGGAGCTGTGCGAGTCGCTGTTCCATTACATCGCCGTGGAGGTGTGCGGCGGCGAGGACATAAGCTACCAGGGCGAAACTATAAGCATGAAGAAGCCGTGGAAGCGCCTTACAATGGTAGAAGCGGTGAAGGAGTATTCGGGCGCGGACTTTTCTCTGTGCGAAGACGACGAAGCTGCGCGCGCGCTGGCAAAAGAGAAGGGCATAGCGTTTGAAGGCAAGCCCACGCGCGGCGAGCTTTTGAACGAAGCCTTTGAGCAGAAGGTGGAGGCTAACCTCGTACAGCCGACTTTCATATGCGACTATCCCGTGGAAGTGTCTCCGCTCGCCAAGAAAAAGACGGACGAGCCCTGGCTTACCGAGCGCTTCGAGTGCTTCATAACGGGCAGGGAGCTGGCCAACGCCTTGTCGGAAATAAACGACCCGGACGACCAGCGGGACCGCTTCATGGATCAGGTCAGGCGGCGCGAGGCGGGCGACGAAGAAGCCAGCATGATGGACGAGGATTACGTGACGGCGCTAAGCTACGCCATGCCCCCGACCGGCGGCATGGGCATAGGCATAGACAGGATGGTTATGCTTTTCACTGATTCCTTCTCAATAAGGGACGTGCTGCTCTTCCCCACAATGAAACCAAAGGAAGCGTAGTGGTATGGCGGCGAAAGGAACGGCGGGCGTAAAGGCGGCGCGGGGCGTGCTTTACGTGCTGCTATGCATTGTGGCCGTGATAATAGTTGTGGGCCTGGTAATACTGGCCTACAACACGGCAATGAACACGATGACCGTCAACATGCTCACCAAGGACGCATTTACCAAGAGGGCGCAGGCGGTGTTGTTGCCGTCGGCCGACGGTTCGGACAGGATAATGCTGGAACGCCTGTTCGCCCCCAAGGTGATATCAACCGACGAAATGCTTAACAGCCGCTACTACGAGAACTTTGAAATAAGTAACTACTATGAGCGCGCGGATGTGGAGTTTCACATAGTATGGCCGTGGGACGACTCCGTAACGCTTAACGTAACTGAAATAGTGCGCGATATAAACGGCAAGCGCATGGTTGAGGTGGCTGACGGCGAGGAAGTGACCATGACGGAGGTGGACGAAAAGCCTCTGCCCTGGAAGAACGGCGTGTACAGCGTCACACTCAAAAAAGATCCTGTCACGGGTTCGTGGAGGGTTAACGAGCTGGGACTTATAGAACCCTTGCTTATAGTGGACGATCCCGAACCAACGCTTGCCGCGCAAGACCAGGCGGCGCAAACAGCCGCCGCCCAGACTGATGCAGCGCAGGCCGGAAGCGCCGTGCCAACGTCCCCGCTCCAATGAACTGGCCAACCCTCTACCTCGCGCCGATGGCGGGGATAAGCGACGTGGCATTAAGGGAGCTGTGCGTCGGGATGGGCGCGCAAATGACGTTCACCGAAATGGTAAGCGCCAAGGGCATCGCGTACAAAAACGCCAGGACAGCAGAACTCCTGCGGCTTAGCCCGGTGGAAGAAAAGGCGGTCGTTCAGCTTTTCGGCAGCGAGCCGGACGTGCTCGCCGGTACGGCGAAGCGCGTTGAGGATACGTTGCGTGAAAGGCTGTACGGCATAGACATAAACATGGGCTGCCCCGCGCCTAAAATAGTCAACAACGGAGAGGGCAGCGCGCTTATGGCGGACATGGCGCTCGCTGGGCGCATTGTAAACGCCGTGTGCAAAGCCGCCTGCGTACCCGTGAGCGTAAAGTTCCGCAAAGGCATAAAGGGCGGCGATAACGCGGTGGAGTTCGCCAAAATGGCTGAAGGGAACGGCGCGAGCGCGGTCGCGGTGCACGGGCGGACGAGGGAAGAATACTACAGCGGCGCGGCCGACTGGGACGTTATAGGCCGGGTGAAGGCGGCGGTTTCCGTAAGAGTGATAGGCAGCGGTGATGTGTTTACGGCGGATGACGTCAAAAATATGCTGTGCCGTACGGGCTGCGACGCCGTTATGGTTGCGAGGGGAGCTATCGGCAACCCTTTTTTGTTTGCCCAGGCGCGTGAGCTTCTCGGTGGAGGCAAAATCGAGACATTCCCGACGGCGGAGCGGCGAATTGCGATGTGCTTAAGGCAGGCGGCACTGGCGGTAAAGTACAAAGGCGAGAAGCTTGCGATGCTGGCCATGCGCTCGCACACGCCGCATTACGTCAAGGGGATGAAAGGCGCGGCCGCGCTTCGGGTTAATCTTGTAAAAGTCTCTACATACGTCCAGTTGGAGGCGCTTTTGCATGAATATCTTGATTGCCTTAATTAGGGCTTGCATTTTAAATATAAGCGTGCTAGAATAGCATTTGTGTTGTAGAGAACGAGGAGGTTTGGGTATGGAAATTCTTTCTCTCATAATAAAAATAGTGTTGGTTGCCTTTTCGGTGTTTCTGATTGCCGTAGTGCTTTTGCAGTCGGGCCAGAGAGCGGGTTTGCCGGGGGCGATAGGCGGTGGCGCCGAGGCCATGTTCGGCAAGAAGAAAGCCAAGACGATGGATGCGCTTTTGGTGAAGCTAACAAAGCTTGCCGCGGTGGGCTTCATGGTGCTGGCCGCACTGCTGGTGGTAATGCAGAAATACTGGATGTAATATTAGCCAAACAAAAACGCCCGCAGGGGTGTTTTTTACTTTATAGGGAAGTGCGCGCGGCTGGCGCGCAGGGTGTAATAAAAAAATGAAGCCTGACAGGCGGTTGTATAAAAGAAAAAAGAAAGCTCCAAAAAAGCCGGACGGCAAGCACAGGAAAAAGGGCGCGGCGCCAGCCAAAAAGGCGGAATCAACAGACATCATGGCCTTGGCTAAGCGGTTTGGCCTGACCGCGAAATTCAGCGCCGCGTGCGAACAGGAGGCCGCCCTGCTTAAGGATAAGAAGCTTATGGCGAAGGGCAGGCTGGATTTTAGGAAGAAGACGGTCATAACCATTGACGGCGCGGACGCCAAGGACCTCGACGACGCCATATCGCTGGAGCGCACGAAATGCGGGTATGTGTTGGGCGTACACATAGCGGACGTATCCCATTACGTATGGGAGGGAGGCGCGCTGGACAATGAGGCGCTGCGGCGCGGCACCAGTGTATACCTCATAGACAAAGTTATACCCATGCTGCCTAAAACGCTAAGTAACGGCCTTTGCTCGCTGCATCCGGGGGCGGACAGGTACACGCTCTCATGTATAATGGAAATTGACGGCAATGGCGAAGTAACCTCCCATGACATACAAAAGAGCATCATCAGATCCAAGCACAGGATGACCTATGGCGATGTAAACAGGATACTTGAGGGAGACGAAGCGCTCACCGACAGTTACGCCGGCATAGCCGGCCTGCTGAAGGACATGAATGAACTCGCCGGCAAACTCCGGGCGAAGCGTTTTGAGCGGGGAAGTATCGACTTCGACATAGCCGAGCCAAAAATCGAGTTGAACGCCAAAGGCGTGGCAATCGGTGTGGACGTGCGCGAACGCGGGGACGCGGAGAAGTTGATTGAAGAATTTATGCTGCGGTGTAACGTAACGGTTGCGCAACACTTTTTCGCCCTGCAAAAACCGTTTATATATAGAGTGCACGAGCAGCCGGACGCGGACAGGATGCGCGAGCTCGCGGCCTTTTTGAGCAATTACGGCATAAGGCTCCGTGGAGCGGCCGGCATAAAGCCAAAAACCATCCAGCGGATACTTACGAAGGTAGAGGGCACGGACGGTGCGGCGGCCATAAACAGGGTAACGCTACGCTCGCTCCAAAAAGCGCGTTACGACGTTTCGCCCATAGAGCACTTTGGGCTGGCGGAAGAGCAGTACTGCCACTTCACATCGCCTATAAGGCGCTACCCCGATTTGATGGTGCACCGCATAGTAAAGCTCTATCTTGCGGGCAAGCTTAACGGGCGAAAGGAAACCAAGCTTGAGGCCATGCTCCCGGCGGTTGCCGGTAAGTCTAGCGACAGGGAAAGGAACGCAGTAGAGGCTGAGAGGACGGTAGGCGACATCAAGATGGCCGAGTACATGAGCGGCCGTATTGGCGAAGAGTACCAGGGCGTTATCTCGGGGGTGACGCGCTTCGGGATATTCGTTGAGCTCGGGAACACGATCGAGGGAATGATACCGCTCTCGACGCTGGAAGACGATTACTACGAATGGCACGAGAAGCAATATTGCCTTATAGGGGAGAAGACGAAGAAGAAGTATTCGCTGGGCGACAGGATAAAAATAAGCGTCGCGGCAACAGATATAAGCGCGGGAAAAATTGAATTTGCGCTAGCGAAGTGATAGTATAGGATAAGGATTGTGTTTTAGATGAGTGGGATAAAGCAGCTCGCACAGAACAGGAAGGCGAGGCACGAGTACTTCATAGAGGATAAATACGAAGCGGGCATCGCTCTCGTGGGCACTGAGGTTAAGTCCTGCCGGATGGGCAAGGTCAACATAAGGGACGCTTACGTGCAGATACGGGGCGGCGAGGCGTTCGTGAATAATATGCACATCAGCCCATACGAGAAAGGCAATATATTCAACCGGGATCCTTTAAGGGTCCGCAAGCTGCTGCTGCACAAGAAGGAAATAAATAAGCTTTTAGGACTGTCCGCACAAAAAGGTTACACGCTGATACCATTGAGCATGTACCTTAAGGATGGTAAAATAAAGCTTGAAGTGGGCGTCGCCCAGGGTAAGCATCTTTACGATAAACGGCAGGACCTTAAAGAAAAAGCCATAAAACGCGATATGGAAAGGAGGGTGTGATGATATAGTTTAGTTAAACGGTCTGGAACGAAACTTTAAGTGCACTACGAAATACTTGTGCAAATCACATGGGGAT
>JAVBSU010000135.1:0-4176 GCA_031556555.1 Christensenellaceae bacterium | reverse complement strand
TCGTTGGAGAATATCTCCACTTCCCCTCCGCACACCGGGCACTTTTTTATCATCAGTTCGGGCGCGCCCTTAATGCGGTCTACGCCTGGGCAGTTCCTGTCAGTCATCTTCCTTACCTCCCATGAGCATTTCATACATTTCGTCGCCCACGCAGTCGCGTGCGTAAGCACACCATTTTATGCAGGACATCGTGTCGTTGTAAGCCACAAACCCGCATGAACATTCGCGCTTGACATCCGTCGAAAAGAGTTCTATCTCCGCGCCGCATTCCGGACATTTTTTGATCTTAAGCGTAGGAGTGCCCTTTATGTTGGCCGCCCCGGGGCAAGATATCTGCGCCATACAATATCACCCTTTCATAATTAATTATATTATTATATTAACACAAAAGGAACCGCCTATCACAAAATATTTCTACCTTTCTTTTGTTTCGATCGTGACGCTGCCGTTTTCCGTGCGCGCGTTTATCCGCCTGCTCGTGCTGCCCGCCGCCACCCTTGTGAAGCGTTGCCGGGCTTTTTCGCCGTTGATTTTAAAGCCGCCGTTCTTGGTATTCAGCTCAAGCTCGTAGTCGTCCACCTGTCCCGAAAGGCTCAGGAGCTTAACCGCGCCGTTGTTGCTTGTTGCGCTTATGGATTTGGCGTCCGCGCTGTCCAGGGTAACGGCTCCGTTCGAACTGCTCAGCTCAAGGTTCTCGCACATGGCGCTGTTAAGCCCCTTGACAAGCGATACCTTTACGCTGCCGTTTTTGCTGGCGGCCGTAAGGCTGTCCGCGGAAACGCCCCTTAAGCTCACCGACCCGTTGGATGTCTTCGCCTCAATGCTCCCGCCGCTCAGGTTCTCGCCCTTGACCGCCCCGTTGGAGGATTTAAGCACGAGCGACTTAACGCTTATATCCTCCGCGAGCGCCCTGCTGTTGGAAGATTTTATGTACATATCGAATTTGCAATCACGCGGGACGCGTATTTTAACGGGCGCGTTGCGCTTTCCGAACATAAACCTGAAGCGGAAAAACATGCTGAAAGTCGGCTTTGGCTGTGTAAAACTCAGCTTGCGGCCGTCTTCCGACGTAATGTATTCTCCATCGTAAAGCTCCTGGTAGCTTATAACTATGTCTTCGCCTTCGTACGGACGCACCTCCACCGCGTTGTAGTGAAGGTCGACTTTTAGCATATCGTATCCCGCTGCCGGAAAGCTTTTGCTAAACGTCACCGTTTCGCTTTTCGCCTTCGCTTTGTCCGCGTTTTTACCCTCCGCCGTTATCCTTAAGCCGCGGTCTTTAAGTATCTGCCTGGCGACGTCCACCGGCCCGCCCAGCTCCGCCAGCACCTGTTCTTCGTTCCAGCCGTCTTCGAGCGCGCCCGCAATGTAGTCTTCGTAGTATTCTGAAATGTCCGCTATCTCCCTTTCGTCCGCCTTTCCTTCCAGCTCTTTCTTCAATTCATTTAAAAATTCATTGGATGTCATTTTTTTGTTCCTCCTCTCCCATGTCCAATATGCCCTTTATCACATTTATCGTCTCCATCAGCTCCTCGCGTACAGCGCCGCACTGCGCGCGCCCCGCCTCTGTTATAGCGTAGTACTTTCTAAGCCTGCCGTTGTGCTCCTGGGTGTAGGTCTCTAAAAGCTCCTGCGCTTCCAGCCGCCTTAGAACGGGATACAGCGCCGTCTCGGATACCGGTATCGTCTTGTTAACATCCGCCGTTATTTTGTATCCGTAAGAATCCCCGGCATTCAATCTGAACAACACTCCAGCATCCAGCAGCCCTTTTTTAAGTTGTATGTCCATGCGTATCATCTCCTTTGAACAATACTATACAATGAACAATATTATTTGTCAAGGGCTTAGGCAAAAAAGAGGGCCGTTGCTGCGGCCCTCCCGGAAATTATTCATCGAGCAATGATTTGGTTGTCAATACTTATCGCCGCTGTCTTCTGAATACTCTTTAACGCTGCTCTCCGCGGCGTGATATGGTTGCTCATGCGTTTCGGTGTACGAAGCGTAATCATCATCCTTAAGCTTAAAGCGCTCCACAAGCTCCCTCATCATCTGGGCCTGCCCGGAAAGCTCCTCGCTGGCTGCGGCGCTCTCTTCCGCCGTGGCCGAGTTCGTCTGAACCACCGCCGAAATCTGGTCTACGCCCTGCGTTAACTGCGCTATGGCGCCCGCCTGTGTGGACATGCCTTTGGATATGGCGTTTATCCTTTCAACGACTTCCTTCGTGCCCTCGACCGCCATCAGCAGTGTCTTGGCCGTCTCGTCCGCTATCCTTGAGCCGTTTTCAACAGCCGCTATGGACGTCTCTATCAGAGAAGCGGTGTTCTTGGAAGCTTCCGCGCTCTTTGAGGCGAGGTTCCTGACCTCGTCGGCGACGACGGCGAAGCCCTGGCCCGCCGCGCCCGCTCGCGCAGCTTCAACCGCGGCGTTCAGCGCGAGTATGTTCGTCTGGAATGCTATGTCTTCGATTGTCTTTATGATTTTCCCTATTTCGTTAGAGCTGTCGCTTATCTGCGTCATTGCCTGCATCATGGACTTCATCTTATCGTTGCTCTCGTACATCTCGGCCCCGACAGCCTGCACCTTTTCGCTTGCCTCGCTTGCGCTGCCCGCGTTTTCATTTATACCTTTGGAGGTCGCGCCTAAAGTATCCGCCAGCTCCTGCACGGTGCTCGCCTGTTCCGTAGCGCCCTGGGCAAGCGCCTGCGCGCCGTTTGACACCTGGTTGGCCCCCGTGGACACCTGGTCTGACGACTGGTTGATCTTAACGAGTATACTATTCAGTGAGTTTTGTATATTAACTATGCTGTCCCTTAAACCGGCGAAATCTCCCGCATACTTCACAGAAAGGCTCTGCGTGAAGTCGCCGTCGGACATTGCGCCCATAACCCTCGCCTGGTCATCGATGAGCGCGGATATGCCTGCGACCATGTCCGCGGTTATGCGCGAAAGGTCCCCTATTTCGTCCTTGTTGGTTGATGATTGTACCGGCGACCTTAAATCACCGTCGTAAGCGAAGCTCCTTATCCTGCCCACGCATGCATTGACAGGAACGGAAATGCCTCGTGATATGACTATGCCAAACACTATTGCGATTACCATTGCGGCGGCTATTATGGCAATATTTATGTACATAAAGTTCTGGCCCATCTGAGTCAGGTTTACGCTTTCCTTTATGGCTGCATCGGTTTTATAAGTTATGAGCGCCATCATATCTTCGTACACCTGCGTGTACGCGGGGGCCATTTCATCGTGCATGACTTGTTTTGCCCCGTCTAGATCTCCGTTATCTACCAAGTCTATAACTTTATCCCTCTTCTCCCTGTATGCGGGAATATCGTTCAACAATTCATCGTACATTGCCTGGCTCTCCGGCTCCGAAATGGCTTTCTCCATGTTCGCAATGTACTCGTTTGTAGCATCGATGTCATTCTGTATGCTCGTTTTGGCCTCTTCGTATATTTCGGGTTCGTCCTTATATATTATAAGATCCCTTACGGCGCGGCGCCCGTCAACAATTGTTTCCAGCGCAAGCCCCATATCGCTTAAAGGTATCGCGTCCACGGCCAGTGCGTCAGAGTAATCTGTGTCCACGCGTTTAAGCAGCACCAGCGAAACAACGCCGGAAATGCTGGCAATTATTGACACAATAATAAATGAAATTATCAGCTTTTTTCCAATCTTAAGATTTTTAAACATATCAATCCCTTCTTTTGTTTGAGTTTACGCTTTTATAATAACAAACCACGAAAATGCTTCGCGGTTCGCAGTATTCAGTCTTTTATAAAAACCTACGCTTTTGTGCGTGTTTATCAATGCTTCGGGTTTCTCGTCACCATCTCCACGGCAGTCATTACCGCCACGGTTATTTCGGCCTGCATCTGGGTCGCCGTCGCCTCCATATGGGAAAAAACATTTCCCGTTTGGGTCGCCACGTATTTGGGAGGCAGTTTATTAAGCGAAAGCGCCATTACGTCCGCCCGGCATTTGGGGCAACCGCACATGCCGGTTATCTCGATTATATTGTCTATTATTTCGCCCACAACGTCTTCCATGACATTCTGGACTTTTATTCTTTGATCCTCATCCATTCAAATACCTCTGATGCCTCAATCGGTAGGTGCTTTTCTCAAACGGCGCAGGCCGGGCCGCGTCAAATTACGCTCATGAGGCCAGAC
>JAVBSU010000088.1:0-8332 GCA_031556555.1 Christensenellaceae bacterium | reverse complement strand
AATGTGGAGATATACCTGCCCATATACGGCTACAACTATAAAGACGTGGTAAAAACGAAGACTGAGGACAGCCTGACTACAGACACGGGTTCAAAACAAGTGGCGCTGATGAAACTCGCGTTCAGCTTCGACCCGGAGGCGGGCTACGCCAGCGTGAAGAGTTACGGCATAAACCAGAGCGTGGAGTTTTCCGGGGAAGGAACGTTCATGTGGGGCGACAGGGAGAGCGAGCCGGGCTACGTCCTGTGCACAAACAAAACGATGGACCTATCCGGCGTTAAAATGACGGCCAAGCGCATGGACGTGTACCCGTCGGGCGCGGAGCTGTACGTTAGCGTCACCTGCCCGGACGAGTGGGACAAGACGGACAAAGCGTGCTTCCTTTCGAGCATTGTCCCGAGGACGCTTGGGGACGGGGTGGAGCTCCAGTCGACGGGAGAGCAGTACGGGCTGGAAGAGGGCGGTGAAGACATGGGCATGTGCATTTACCTCAATATGCTGCCGTCGGAGATTGAAAGTACGGGCGTGTTTGAGATATTGCCCATAATGGGGTACTACACAGGTTACGACAACGCGGACTACGTCGAGGGTGAAATAACGAGGATACCGGAGGATGAGTTCACCGGCTGGCAGGAAGAATCGACCGAACTTAAACAGTGCGCGTTGAAATTCAGCCTGGATTAAGTGGAATAAATAGTATGGACGTAAAGGCGGCTCTTCGGGGCCGCTTTTGCTTTGCGGCATAAAACCTTCAAAACGCAAAAACTATTTTTATAAAATTTCATAATATAGGCAAAAGTACTATTGTGTTTCTTGCGATTATATATTAGAATAGTTGAAATCAACATCTTGGTAAAAGGTATTTCAGCATAAAACGCGCCTTTTAACCAGGGAATCTAAGGTATGTTATGGAGGAGTAAAATGCAACTTTCAAAAAAAGCACTTGCAATTTCGCCTTCGCTTACGCTCAAAATAACGGCGATGGCGAAAGACATGAGAAGTAACGGACAGGACGTGGTGGGCTTCGGCGCGGGCGAACCGGATTTCGATACGCCCGATCATATAAAGGAAGCGGCCAAAAAAGCGCTCGACCTTGGCCTTACAAAGTACACGCCGGCATCCGGGACAAACGAGCTTAAACAGGCGGTCTGCGGCTTTTTGAAGAAGCACGACGGACTCGATTACAAGCCCTCGCAGATAATCGTTTCCAACGGCGCGAAGCATTCCCTCTTCAATATATTCCAGGCAATGCTGAATCCGGGCGACGAAGTGATAATACCCGCCCCATACTGGCTGACTTACCCCGAGCTCGTCAAGATGGCCGACGGCGTGCCAGTGTACGTTGAGTCGTCGGAAAGGAACAACTTTGAGCCCGCAAAAGAAGCCATACGCGCCGCCATAACGGATAAGACGAGGGCGATAGTGGTAAACAACCCGTCCAACCCCTGCGGCTGCGTGTATTCGGACGAAACTGTAAAAGACATAGCGGAGCTGGCGTGCGAATTCGACCTCGCCATAGTGTCGGATGAAATATATTCGGAGCTCATATACGACAACCGGAGCTACCTTAGCCCGGCAAAGGTGAGCGATGACTCGTACAGCCGTACTATAGTGGTAAACGGCCTTTCAAAGACTTATTCGATGACAGGGTGGAGGATAGGTTACACGGCGGGGCCGGAAGACATAACCAAAGTAATGAGCAGCATACAGAGCCAGGCGACGTCCAACCCAAGCTCCATATCGCAGTACGCGGGCGTGGAGGCGCTGACCGGGCCGGACGACAGTATAAAGGCCATGCGCGGCGAGTTCAACAAGCGGCGCTTAAGGATAGTCGAGCTCATTAATTCCATAGACGGATTAAGTTGCATAGAGCCAATGGGCGCGTTTTATGTTATGATGAATATAAGCGGACTCAAGGGCAAGTGCGTGGACGGCATAGAAATAAGCGATTCGCTGATATTCTCCGAACTGTTGCTCAAAGAAAAGCTTACGGCTGTTGTGCCCGGCGTGGCGTTCGGCGCGGACGACCACGTCCGGCTGTCTTACGCAATATCCATGGAGTCCATAGAAAAGGGACTCGGGAGGATAAAAGAGTTCGTGGAGATGTTAAAATAAGGGTTGAAATAAGAGTAGGAGGACGCAATGGAAAAGGATTTACGTTCCGGGATACTGGACATACTCGAAGACAACGCCAAAACAAGCGCGGATGAGATAGCCATGATGCTGGGAAGCGGCGCGGCCGCAGTTGAACGCGAGATCGCGGCAATGGAGGAGGAAAAGATAATTGTAAAGTACACCGCCATTACGAACCGCGACAAGCTGGATAAGGACGCTTTTGCCGACGCGCTCATAGAAGTTAAGATAACGCCGCAGCGCGACTACGGCTACGACGACCTCGCCAAGCGCATATACCGCTTTGACGAAGTAAAAGCCGTGTACCTTATGGCGGGCAGCTACGACCTGGCGGTGAGGATAGAGAGCAGCAACATGAAGGATATTTCAAAGTTCGTGTTCGAGAAGCTGGCTGTGCTGGACGGGGTTACAAGTACCGTGACTCTTTTTATAATGCGTAAATACAAGGAATCGGGCGTCGTGCTCGTGGACGAGGAAGGCGATGAGAGGCTGGTGATCAGCCCATGAACGCTGAAAAATATGTCTCGAAATGCGTGGCAAACGTCCCACCGTCCGGCATAAGGAAGTTTTTCGACATCGCCAGCGAGATGAAGGACGCCATCTCACTCGGCGTGGGCGAGCCCGACTTCGTAACTCCCTGGAACATACGCGAGAGCGCCATATTCTCAATAGAGAGGGGCCACACGCACTATACGTCCAACCACGGCTCCACGTCGCTTAGAAAGCTCATCGCAAAGTATCTTGACGAGCGCTACGGCACTAAGTATTCGCCGCTGGAGGAGATGGTCGTTACCGTCGGCGCGAGCGAAGCGCTCGACCTCGCCTTCCGCGCGATAATGGATCCGGGAGACGAGGTGCTGGTGCCCGCGCCCTCGTACGTATCCTACATGCCGGGAGTGACCTTTGCGGGCGGCGTTCCCGTGCCTATTGTGACGAAGGAAGAGGATAACTTCATACTCACTCCCGATGCGGTTGAGGCTGCCTGCACGGACAGGACGAAGGCCATAGTGATCCCGTACCCCAACAACCCGACGGGCGCGGTGATGGACCGTGACCAATTGAAAGACCTCATAGACGTTATTGTGAAGCGCGGACTGCTCGTCATATCCGATGAGATATACAGCGAGCTCACCTACGGCATGAAGCACACCTCAATAGCTTCCTTCCCG
Organism: Christensenellaceae bacterium; assembly: GCA_031556555.1. Classification (GTDB taxonomy): domain Bacteria; phylum Bacillota; class Clostridia; order Christensenellales; family Christensenellaceae; genus UBA5399. The sequence continues at coordinate 5,030 of JAVBSU010000088.1, read as the reverse complement.
GAAATCTATCCGAGGTGCATAGTTATAAACGGTTTTTCAAAGGCTTTCGCCATGACGGGCTGGCGCCTAGGATACGCGGCGGGGCCCAAGGGCGTCATAGACGCGATGGTGAAGATACACCAGTACTCCATGCTGTGCGCCTCCACAATGAGCCAGTACGCGGGCGAGGAAGCCCTAAACTACGAAATGCGCACCGGCTTTATGCAGGTGGAAAAAATGATCCGCAGCTACGACAAGCGCAGGATGTTCATGCTGCGCGCGTTAAAGGAGATCGGCCTCACGGCGTTCGAGCCGAAGGGCGCGTTCTACATTTTCCCCAACATCAAATCGACAGGCTTAAGCTCGGACGAATTCTGTTTACGGCTGATCGACGAGAAGCGCGTGGCCTGCGTGCCCGGAACCGCTTTTGGCGAAGCGGGCGAAGGCTTTATCCGCTGCTCGTACGCTTCGTCCATGGACAACCTGAAAGAGGCCGTGCGGCGCATGGGCGAGTTCATTGGGGAGTGCAAAAAGCGGTAACTGCTTGTCAGGACATGAACGCGTTTATCCTGTCTTGCACATTCCGCTCTATGGAACCGTAGAAGAAGGGTATGTCACCGTTGTGAAACTTGCTTACGGTGGACAGTGCGCTTTCATAATCTGTTTCGTCAACCGTGGTAACGACCAGGACTTTGTGCTCGCTGTCCACAATAGCGTTGGCGTAATCTTCCACGGGTTTATAGGAGCCATCTTCCTGTTTGATTCTGGAGACGCCATTGTCCGCTGCGTGGGCCAGCACTTCTTCGGTAGTCCAGCTTATGGGATTAATGGTGAGCGCGTCCGGATTCCAAGTGCCAAAAGACGAATACGCGCCGCTGGCGATCTCGCTAGGCGCCGTCGTGTTCCAGGAGAGGATAACGCCCGTATCGTCGGGGGCGCTTGCATAGCTTAGGTTGGGATTGCGCGCGGTATCCGTTTCAGTTACCGAGTAGCCGATGGCGTAGGTCGCGATGTGCCTGTCATTGTGCCCGTAGTACTCTTTATTGCCCAAAAACAAAGTGGCCAGTTCTTTAACGAGCGCCGCGCCCTGAGAGTGGCCGAAGAGAACGAACGGCCGTTCGCCATCGTTGAAGTTTTTGAGATAATAATCAAACGCGGCGAAAATATCGTCCCTCGGTGTGGCCATTGTGAGCGACTCAAAGCTTTCATTATCCAGATCGTCCAGCAACATGCCGTTGAGCTGGCGATAGACGGGCGCGTAAACATTGCCCGAGACGCCTGCCGCCTGAGCTTGGCTGTTGAGCCAGTTCTCCGCGCTGCCGCGCATAACTTCACTGTCCATCGGTACAAACTCCTGTTCCGGCTCGTTCTCATCGAAAGTGACAGTGGGATAGACTATAAAAATGTCCACGCCATGACTGCCGCCGCCTCCCGTGCTAAGCCAGTTGTTCATGTCCGAGTAGTCTGTATCGCTCAGCGTAAGCGGGTCGTCCGAACCGTAGGACAGCCCGTCGCCGCCGGCACTGAATCCGGCAAGGCCAAGTATTAGCACGAACGCGAGAACGATCGCTAAAACTTTAATCAATCTGTTTTTCAACACGCAAATCCTCCTTTAAGATGAGTGAAATAAATAAAGTAGCCAGGGGAAATAACCCCAATCATAATTGTAAATTAATTTCAAATTTTCCTCAATATGTACACGGAGGGATATAGCCCGCCCGCGCTGAATGTGGCGCGCTTTAGCAGATGGAAAGCCCCGCTCTGCTTAATGAGCCGCTCGCAAAGGTGCTTTTCGTGCGAGTACAGCACGGCTATGCCGCCCTCCCGCAGTATCTTTGGGAGTATGCCGAAGTAGGCGGTGTAAAGCTTTTCATTCCGCGCATGGTTGCCCACCCTTATTCCAAATGGCATGTTGGTTATGACTTCGTCGTATTCCTTGCCTGTGAACTTGAGAGCGTCCATGCGGTGGAACTGAGGATGCACGCTGGCAAACCGGCTGTTCTCCTCCGCCGCGTTTATCGCCTCTATGGAAAGGTCCACGCCCGTCAGCTTGAAGTGCGGGTACTGCGCCCGTTCAAACAGCATGGTCCCGCTGCCGCAGAAGTTGTCGAGTATGCGCGCGTCCGGGTCAAAGAATTCGCTCGCAAACGCGCATACACAAGCCGCCACACCTGGGTTTATGCTTGCCGCCACGCTCTTTTTCCTGTAGGCGAAGCGTTTGTCCACAAGCGGGTTCAAGAGGACGCTGGCAACGTCGCCCCGCATGTCTATCAGCACCTCTATTGAGTAGGACGATGGCGAGTTCACAAGCTTACCGCAGGCGGCGACGCATTTTTTTATTATATCCAGCCTCACCTCGTGGGCGACGCTCTTTACTTCAAGACGGTAAGCGGTAGCGCCCGCGCGCTGTATTATAGCGTCCTGCCTGCCTGCCAAAAACGCTGGGAGCTCATCTATGCCGCAGTTGCCCAGGAAAATGTACGCGTCTACAAACGCGCGGGTTTTATATATGTCGTTAAAATTGCCGAGCTTGCTTACGGCCACATAGTCGCCCACGCGCTTGGGGCTCATGCCGGCGCTTTGCAGCGCTTCGAAAGTGACCCTGGCGTTGGGGGAGGTCAATAGTATTACGTCAGAAGGAAGTATGCGAACCTTTGGCTTTGTCTTTGAGACGTAATTGCTGAGCGCCTTTTGCAGCGCCGCTTTCTCTTCGTAAAGGTGCTTTTCGACTTCGCTCCTCGGTATGTATTCTTCCAGAAACTGCTTGGCCCTAGGGCTCTTTGCGCTGCCGATCGCCAGTATGTAGGAAGGCAGGGCGAACATGGTGTCCTCCGTTGAGAAAGCTTCTATAAGCTCTTCCAGATGTTCGCCCGGACAGGTGTTGCCTATTATCTGCGCCGCGTGCATCCTCACCTTCGCGTCGCCCGACTTTAACAGCGCCAGCACTTCGCCCGGGTCTTCGCTCACGCTATCTCTTATACGGTCGCCCATATCCGCCAGTATCCTGGTGGCGGCGCGGGCATTGGCGCCCCTCGCGTGAATGTAAATATCCCCCAGTTCTTTGCTCTTGACCAGGCGGGATATGTAAGTTTTCCGGTCGGAGACCGGAAGGGTGTTATAGTTCTCTACAAAGTATTCTATTTCCATTTAAGATATATCACTCAGGGTATGTATTCATGTATTATTCGCAGTACATTCGCAGTACCGTTCAGTGCGGTGCTCGCTTTCATATTAGCTATGTACTCGTCGCGTTTGCCGTATAGCGCCGTAAGCCCGCGTATGAGCGTTTCCGGGTTGAGGTTTTCCTGCTCTATAACATCCGCGTAGCCGCGCTTTTTGAAGTACCTGGCGTTAAGGATCTGGTCGCCCCTGCTCGCGCTGAGGGGCAGCGGCACTAAAAGCGACGGTATCAGCAGGGCCAGATATTCGAATATCGCGTTTGCGCCCGCTCTTGAAAGGGCTATGTCCGTGGCCGCGAATATATCGTTTAGCCCGCTGTCTACGTACTCATACTGCCGGTAGCCCTCCTTGCCACTGAGCCCGGCGTTCAAGTTGCCGCGCCCGCGCAGGTGGACCACGCAGAATTCCTCGACCAAATCATCCAGGCACTCATCCACTGCCTTGTTCAAGGCCGTTGCACCCTGAGATCCTCCCATTATTAGTACCACCGGCTTGCCGCTGTTAAACCCCAATGTTTCAAGGCCCCTTGCGCGGTTGCCGGTTAAAAGTCCGGGCCGCACGGGGGAGCCCGTAAGGACTCCCTTGCCGCCGTGCGCCTCCGGCGTGTCGAAGGAGAGGCATATCTTCATGGCTTTTTTTGTGCATAGCCGGTTAGCCAGGCCGGGAGTATAGTCGCTCTCGTGCAGTATCACTGGTATTTTGAGTTTGGCTGCGGCGTAAACCACCGGAACCGAGACAAACCCGCCCTTAGCGAACACCAGCGCGGGTTTGAGTTCTCTCAATATAGCTTTTGACTGCCTGTAGCCCTTGAATATCTTGAAGACGTCGCTTATATTGCTTTTGCTGAGGTAACGGCGGAGCTTGCCGGCGTCTATTTCATGATAAGGCAAATCGCGCACAATGCCGCGCTCTATTCCCGTTTTAGTGCCGATGTAGTGGACGGTTAGCCCTTCTTTTTCGAGGCCGCCCACAAGAGCCAGGTTGGGCGTTACATGCCCGGCCGTCCCTCCGCCCGTGAGTACGATTATCTTATTGCTCATCTTTTGCTAAGCACTTCGTTCTCATATTTCTTTACAACGTCCATCCACTCGCGGCCGACCGGCACGCCGTTCTTTTCGCAGAAGTAATCCCATACGGCGTTAACGGGCATGTTCTTGTGTTCTTCCAGCATGGCCAGGCGCCACGTCCTCTCGCCCGTGAGCTCGTACTCCATGAGAAGATTGTAAGGCTCCAGGAGGGCGTTTAGCAGCGCCCTTTGGGTGGAACGGGTGCCTATTGTCCACGCGGCGATCCTGTTTATGCTCGCGTCGAAAAAGTCAAGGGCGATGTGCACGCGGTTTAACGCTTTGGCGCGGACGACTTCTTCCATAAGGGTCAGGAGGTCGTCGTTCTGGAGCACAACGTGGTCGCTGTCCCAGCGTACGTTGCGGCTTACGTGCAGCAGCAGCTGATCCAAAAATTGCAGGGCGGCGGAGATTTTGTCCCCAACAATTTCGGTCGGGTGGAAGTGGCCCATGTCGAACGTCAAGAGTATGTCGCGGGTAATGGCGTAGCCCAGCGCGAACTCGCCGGAGCCCACGGTAAAGCTTTCAAGGCCAATGCCGAAGAGCTTGCTCTCTATGGCGTCCAAAAGCACGTCCTTGGATATCTTGTCCTCGAATATTTTATCAAGGCTTTTTATGAAGAGCGCCCGCCGTCCAAAACGGTCCACAGGCGCGTCCTTGCTGCCGTCTATCATCCAGTGGTTCATGACGCAGGGGTTGCCCTGGCGCTTGCCGAATTCCGCGCCTACTGCCCGCGCCCGCCGCGAGTGCTCTATCCAAAAATCCCTGACATCCTGCTTGTAATTCGCGAGCGTGTAGCCGTCGGCG
>JAVBSU010000093.1:0-5415 GCA_031556555.1 Christensenellaceae bacterium | reverse complement strand
GTACATCCGGAACGTCATGGACAACGACGAGCTTTTGGAAGGGCATCCCTATTTTGAGGAAGTGCTGAGGGAAAGGGGGCTGTATTCCAAAGAGATAATGTCCGAGGTAGCAAAAAAGGGTTCAATAGCGGAAATCGACGGTATACCCGAAGACATGAAGAAAGTTTTTGTGACCGCTCACGATATTTCGCCGGAATACCATGTGCGCATGCAGGCCGCGTTTCAAAAGCATACGGACAACGCTGTTTCAAAAACAGTCAACTTCCCGAATGAGGCGGCGAAAAAAGACGTTAAGGAAGTATACGAACTGGCGTACTCTCTGGGCCTCAAGGGCATAACTATATACAGGGACGGTTCGAGGGAAGCCCAGGTTTTGAACATAGGCAAAGTGAACAAAACAGAGGCGGAAGACGAAACAATAGCCGGTGAAGAGGCTGGCCCCATCCCCAGGATGCGGCCGGAGGTAACGCAGGGTATCACGCAAAAAATAAAAATTGGCTGCGGCAACCTGTATGTGACCGTGAATTACGATGATAAAGGCATTTGCGAAGTGTTCACCAACCTCGGCAGGGCGGGGGGATGCCCCTCCCAATCCGAGGCCACGAGCAGGCTGATATCTCAGGCGCTGCGCTCGGGAATGGATTTCAATCTGGTTGTCGAACAACTGCGCGGCATAAGGTGCCACTCCACATTAAGGCGGGGAGACGTAAAAGTTCTGTCCTGCCCGGACGCAATCGGACGCGTGCTTGAGACGGTAGCGAAGATGAGGGGCGCGGACGTTGCCCCGCTGCTTCAGCCTGACGGACAGCGGCGCGAGGGGAGAGCGGATGACACCTCATGCCCCGAGTGCGGGGAGGCCCTTGAGTACGAAAGCGGCTGCAACATATGCAGGTCTTGCGGTTACTCTAAATGCGGTTAATGATTTTAACCGAAAAATACCGGAACAATTTATATTTGCTGGCCGTCTATACTATTGAGAACGACATTAATTGAAGTCAGAGGCCAGCATATGGATTGTAATACGTGCAAAAAGTACATACATGCGTATTTAGACGGCTGCCTTCCACGGGGTATGGAAGAGGAAATTTTCAGTCATATCGCGACATGCCCGGCATGTGAGCGCTATTATGAGGATATGATAGAAATCTACGACCGCCTGGGGGAGCCTGAAATAGAAGTTCCTCCGGGATTCTCATATTCGTGGCGCGGCGCTGTCGAACAGGCTGCGGAAAAGAAGCGCAAAGTGAACTACAAAGCCCTTATCCCGGCGCTTGCGGCTTGTGTTTGCGGCGTCTTTGTGATGTCCGTGGTGCTGTTTAATCCGGGGAGATTCCAAACGCCCAGCACAACTAGCGGCGGTGAGAGCGTATCCAGCGAACAGCATACAATAGAAGGGCAGGACAACGGCCCCAAGTCCGCGCTGGAAGTCAGGCCGCAGGATCAAAGTGACCAGATGTACGAAGACCAGGCTGGGCAGGAAGATCCGGCTTACGCGGAAAGCGGCGGGGGAGAACAGATATCCAACCAGGAAGCGCCTCCCGATGTTTCCGTCGGCGACGACCCTTACGGAATGGATGTGGGCGGGGAGAATCCCGCCGCTCCTGTGGTTGTTCCGGGTGAAGAGCAGCTCATGCCGGGCAGCGTGGATGAAGGCCAATTGCAGGGCCAGGCGCCGATAATCGGAAAGGCCAATATTGTAATAGTAGACGCGAAAAACAAGGTTACGAAGCAGGAATTTCTCAACTATGTACACACGGCGTACCCTGAGACGGATTTAAACAAGCCGCCAAACGAGGAAAATACCACAAACCTTACCGGCGAGGATGAGGGCCTGGATGACCCCGGATTCGTTCCGGAGGTGGGCGAGGCCGCTTCGAGCAGTCCAGTAATACCTGCGGTTGTGCTGACCGACATGGAAACAAGCGTACTGATTCAAGCCAACGAAGGCATATTGAACAGCATACTTGAAGCATTCCAGCTGGAAAAAGTGTCTGGCACTGAGACTATAGAGATACTGTTCTAGGCCTACGGCAGAATAGATATTATTTGCGGTGATCAACCTATATGAATATAAAAGAACACAAAGGCGTACTAAGGTATTTCAACATTGAGGCGCCCGAAGTAATATCAAATGTTCCGGGCATTAAAGTGTTCGGCAAGCTTTTGAAGTCTTTCATTTTTACAACAGATGCAGCTTTGATCAGGAACACTAACGCTGACGCGGTTATGGCGGTCTATCCTTTTGCCGCGCAGCCTGTGATCAACAAGACGCTTATAACCGCCGCGGACATGCCTGTTTTTTGCGGGATAGGCGGTATTAACGTTCCCGCCGGGAGAGTTGTGGATATGGCGAAGTGCGCGGAAAATGACGGCGCGCTGGGCGTCGTTGCGAATGCGTACATAAGCGATGAGGAATTGTCCAAAGTCAAGGCTTCGCTTGACATACCGATAGTTGTTACGGTCATGTCTCAGAAAGACGATATTGAGCGCAGGATAGAGACGGGCGCGGATATATTAAATGTTTCGGGCGCGGCGGCCACGTGCAGCATAGTTGAGAGTATAAAAAACAGGTATCCTTACATGCCTATCATAGCGACGGGCGGGCCGACGGACGAGAGCATAATGGATACCATAAATTGCGGGGCGGACGCGATAAGCTTCACGCCGCCCTCAAACGCTGAAATATTTAAAAAGCAGATGAAGGTCTTCCGGGAAGACTCTTAGAACTTTCCGGTGGCAAAAGCGTATATAACGAAAACTCCGAGGAATATAATAAGGCTGATCAGGAAGAACTTCATAAAAGTCTTGAGTATTACGCCGGTTTTCTTCTCAATCTGATTCCTTATAACCATTACCGCCACAAAGATTATCAAAAACAGCCATTTTAAAAGGCCATTCTCTTCGTCTGTAGAACTTATGGCCAGTGAAAACCATATGGCAAAACCGCAGACAAAACCTAAAACCGTCTGCCATATTTTTTGCTGCTTCTCTGTGAGCTTGGGGACGTACTGTATTACCGGCTCTTCTTCCTCCTGAACCTCGCCGCCTTCCCCGGTATCCACGGCTTCGGATGTTTTAGCCGGAACAATTTCGGTGTTTTCCGAACCGTTTTCGCTTTCTTCCGCACTGTCCCCGATTTCCTGGGTGTTGGCCTCAGTTTCCCGGGCTTCAACATCCTGCGGCCCGTCCGATGCTTTCACATCGTTTTCTCCGGCCAAGTCGGCCTCGTTTTCGATATTGTCTTTATTATCTTTATCCTGCATAAACGCATACTCCCTGTGTTTTTAGATAATTATTGCACAATAACGAAATAAATTCTATATTTATTGAAAAAATTATTTATTTTTTTAGGAACATCTGATAAACTGATAATGATCGGCTATTGGTTTATTAAGTTGCGATTGTTACAGTTTTATTTATGGCTGTTAAAATAGACTCGGAATCGAATATATTCTCGGTTCGAGGCTTCCGCGCGTCCTCAGAGCGGAACATAAATCCCGTTTCCGGTTTTAATGAAATTAATATAATAAATTTTTGGAGGAGCTTTTATGAAGGTATACAATCCGCAGGATATTTTAAACATAGCGGTCGTGGGTCACGGCGGGGATGGAAAAACAACACTTACGGAGGCATTTTTATTCAATTCGGGCGCAATTGAAAGAATGGGGAAGGTTGAGGACGGAAATACAGTGACCGACTACGACCCCGAAGAAACGAGGCGCCAGGTTTCTATTGGGCTTGCCCTCGCGCCCACTGAATGGAAAAACAAAAAGTATAACTTTATAGACGTGCCCGGCTACTTCGACTTTGTCGGCGAGTCGGTCGCCGCTTACAACCTTTGCGATTCAGCGCTTATAGTGCTTAGCGCCAAGGATTCGGTTCCCGTGGGCGCTGAAAAGGCAATGACCTACTGTAAGGATAACGGTATCCCCAGGGCATTTGTTATCAACCAGATAGACAAGGAAAACGCAGACTACATGAAAACTGTGGCGGCGCTTCAGGAAAAATACGCTCCCGACATAACTCCCGTCCAGTTGCCCATAATGAATGGGGAGAAATTTGTGGGCGTCGTTGACATAATCGCCATGCAGGCGGTGATGTTCGACGGCAAGACGGGCGACATTCCGGCGGATATAAGCTCAGACGCCGGAACATTGCGCGACCTTCTCGTTGAGAACGCCGCGGGCAACGATGAAGAACTGATGGAAAAATACTTTGACGGGCAGGAATTAAGCCGCGACGACATAATGAAAGGGCTTAAAGAAGGCGTTCTGCAGGGAACTATAGCTCCCGTGTTCGCAACGGCCGCCGCGCCCAACCTGGGTGTAAAGAACCTTATGGACGAGCTTTTGACGCTCATGCCCACGGCTGCGGACGCTCCGGACAGAAAGGCCGTGAACAAAGCGGGGGAAGAGATCGTGGTTAAGCGCGACCCAGCGGCTCCGTTCGCGGCGCAGGTAATGAAAACGATCGCCGACCCATTCGTAGGCAAAATTTCCATAATCAAAGTGTTCGAAGGCACTCTGACATCCGATATGACAGTGCTTAACGCCAACTCGGAGAAGAACGAGAAGGCGAGCAACATGGGCATAATGCGCGGCAAGAAAATGATCAACACCGACAAGCTCTCCGCGGGCGATATCGGCGCGATCGCAAAATTGCAGACGACGTCCACGGGCGACACGCTTTGCGCTTCGTCGAATTACGTCAAGTTCGACGCGCTCGTTTTCCCCGAACCGTGCATTTCACTCGCCGTCACAGCCAAAAAGCAGGGCGACGAAGAAAAAGTTTTTGGCGGACTGCACAGGTTCGAAGAGGAAGATCCTTCCTTCACTGTTACCACTAATACCGAGACGGGCGACACTCTCGTTAACGGCATGGGCGAAATGCACCTTGAGGTAATACTCAACAAGCTCAAGAATAAATTTGGAGCGGAAGGCGCGCTTAACGAACCTAAAGTACCTTACAGGGAAACGATCAGGAAGGCGGCCGAAGCCGAAGGAAAGCATAAGAAGCAGTCGGGCGGTGCGGGCCAGTTCGGCGTTGTGTACATAAAATTCGAGCCCATCTTCGACGGTTCGGCGGATTTTGAATTTGTGAATAAGATAGTGGGCGGCGTAGTACCAAAAGAATTCATCCCGGCTGTGGAAAAAGGCCTCAGGGAAAGTATACTGCACGGCGTGCTGGCGGGTTACCCCATGGTGAACCTGAGGGCGACCCTGTTTGACGGCAAGTACCATCCCGTGGACAGTAAAGAAGTCGCGTTCAAATCGGCGGCGCGCCTTTCATACAAAGCGGCTTGCGTAAACGCGGATCCCGTGATCTTAGAACCCATCAGCAAAGTAGAGGTATTGATACCCGACGAATACATGGGAGATATAATAGGCGACCTTAACAGGCGGCGCGGCAGGATAT
>JAVBSU010000130.1:0-7313 GCA_031556555.1 Christensenellaceae bacterium | reverse complement strand
AGTATTATTGAATAATCCTGGCCTCTCGTGCTTAAAAGCTCCAGCCTGCCGTCCACCGGCTTCATCTTCTTTAAGCCCTGCTCAATAAAGTAACTTTCTATGCCCAGCGCGTGCGCCGCCACAACGGCGGACAGGCTGTTGTATACCGTGAAAAGGCCGGGGATGCCGACTTCTATGTGCAGCTTGCGCCCGTCCACCTCAACGTCATAGGTGACGCCGTCCTTGCCTGCCTTTACGTTTTTGGCGGTGAACTGCGTAGGCTGCGTCACGGAATACCGCATTATTTCGCTCTTTGCCGCCGCCATCATGTTTGCTGCGTTGTCGTCGTCAATGTTTATGACTGAAATAAGCGAATTTTCGAAGAGCATGCTCTTGGCTTTGGAATACTCTTCCCAGCTGCTGTGGAAGTCCATGTGGTCCTGGGTCAGGTTGGAGAATATGCCGACGTTGAACTCTATGCCGAACACTCTTTTCAAATACAGCGAGTGGGAGGATACCTCCATCACCACCATCTCACAGCCCTCGTCCAACATGCGCCGGAGCAGCCTGTGAAGGTCGATGGATTCGGGAGTCGTGCGCTCCGTTTCAAGCCCGGCGCCGCCTATCATGTTCCGTATCGTGCCCATGAGCCCAGACTTTATGCCCGCTTCGGCCGCTATCCGCTTTATCATGTAAGTCGTGGTTGTCTTGCCGTTCGTTCCCGTTATGCCCACCATCTTCATGCACTCGGCCGGGTAGCCGAAGAAGCGCGCGGCGCAGAGGGCCATCACTTCCCTGTCGTTCTTTACAAGTATCTGGGTCGTGTCCAGGTCTTCGATGAGCCTTGTCACAACCACCGCGCACGCGCCCGCCTCCACCGCCGAGCCCGCGTACTCGTGCCCGTCGCTCGAATAGCCGGATATGCAAAAGAAAAGGTCTCCCTTTTCCACTTTGCGCGAATCGTACTTTAGGTCTTTAACGTCGATCGAAGCGTCTCCGTACACGCTGTGGTTTATCCCTTTGAAAAGCTCGCCTAGTTTCATTGCCGCGCCCCCTTAAACATAGAACATATTAATATCGGCCCCTCAGCCGATCTCCAGCCTGAATGTTACCGTCACCGCCGAATTCCTGGGCACGCTCGTCCCGTACAGCGGGAACTGTTTTTTCGCCACGCCCGTGCCCTGGGCGTAGAACTTCAGGCCGGAGGCTATCGCCTTGTCCCTGGCTTCCGTCAGGCTCAGGCCGCTAAAGTCCGGGACTGTTATTGTGTCCGCGCCGTCCGGTGACGCGGCCGCATCTTCGCCGGGCCCGCTCTCCGGCCGCTTGTAATCCATGTACAGCATGATTTTCGATCCCGGCTGCACGCGTTCGCCCGCCGCAGGCTCCTGGCTGGTCACAGTGCCGCTGCCATCGTCCTCGTACGTGAAGCCCGCATCCACTGCCGCGTCCCTGGCCGCTTGCGCGCCCATGTCCACAAGATCCGGCGCGGCCACGAGGCCGTCGTCCTCATTGCCGTCATCCCCGCCGCTGCCGCTGTCGCCGCCGCGCTGCAGCGCGCCCTCCTTGTCGGGCGGTAGCAGTGCGTACTTTAGGACTTCATTCATCACGCCCTCAGCGTACTTCGCAGCGGCAAGTTCGTTGCCATCCGCCTCATCTATGCCGTTCAGCGTAACCATCACTATGTATTTGGGGTTACTAGTCGTCCCGAAGCATATGAAGGTCGATACTTCCTTGCCCTGCACCAGCGCGCCGTTGCCGTCGTACTTCTTCGCCTTGCCGTACATTACGCCGCAGGTGTAGTCCCTCATCTGCGCCGGCTCCGGCACTTCGTTAACCCCCATGCCGCCCATTATTTCTCGTATCCGCGTGGAAGTCTCCTGCTTTATGTTGTTGCGTTTTATCTCCATGTCGAAGCGTTCCGCCTCGCCGCCAGCTTCATCTTTCAGGCTTATCACGATCCTCGGGGTGAATAGGTTGCCCCCGTTCACAATCGAAGTGGCCGCGTTTATGAGCTGCATCTGGGATATCTGCATGCTCTCGCCCGCGCTCATCTTGGCGACGTCCGTGCCCGAAGCGTACTTCATGGCCATTACGTCGCCCTTCGTATCCGCGGGGAATTCTATTCCCGTCTTCTCCCCGAAGCCGTAGCCCTCTATGTAGTTGAAAAACTCCTTCTTGCCTATCTCCGCGGCCATTTCAAAAGCCGCTACCTTGCATCCGTTGGCCACCGCCTCGTAAAAGCTCTGGTTGCCGTGCGCGGCGGTGCAAAGGATTTCCTCCCCGTCCACCGTAGCCTTGCCCTCGCAGTTATATTCGCTCCCGTCAAGGCCCATGTCCAGCGCGGCCGCCGCCGTAAACATCGTCATTATGTTTCCCGGCTCGTAGGGAGTCGCGGTGACCGTATTCGCCGAAAGCGAGCTTAGCAGCTCGCCGTCAGACCTCGGAATGTTGTTGAGGTCAAACTCCGGTATGTTCGCCAGCCCTAAAACTTCGCCCGTCGTTATATCCATAACCACGCCCTGCACGCTCATTGAGCCGGTTTCATTGAGCGCATTCATGCACACCGTCTCAAGGAAGCTCTGGATTATCTCGTCAAGGGCAAGCACCACGTTCTGGCCGTTGACCGGCTCTATGTACATCTCCTGGCCGTTTGGTATGTCGTTGTTGAACTTGTCTGTTTCCGCTACAAGCCTTCCCTGACGGCCTTCCAGCACGCTGTCGAAGCGGCGTTCTATTCCCGTCTGCCCCTCGCCGTCCATTGTCGTGTAGCCTATCGTCTGTGAAGCGAAGCCGCTGTTGGGGTAGTACCTTTTAACGTCCTGCGCGAGCTTGACCCCCTTCATTTTGAGGGCTTTTATCTCTTCCGACTGCTCGTGTGGTATCTGCCTTTGCAGCCATACCTCGCCTACCTTTTTCTCAGTTCCGTCCGCCGCGGTCTTTGTTTTAGTCGTTGCCTTTTCGTATATCTCGGCCCGGTCCCTTCCGAGGATGCCCGAAAGCGCATCCGCCACCAGTTCCGGTTCCTTTATCTGTTCAGGCACCAGCACAACCGTGTCAGAGACCGCGCTCTGAGCGAGGACGCTGCCGTTGCGGTCATAGATGGCTCCCCGCTTGGGCATTACCACCGTATCGGATATCCACTGGGATATCGCTTCTTCCTGCAGCTCATCGCCTTTTATTATATTCCAGTAGCCCACCCTGAAAGCCAGCAATACCATGCAGCTTATCAGTATGGTCATCAGTACGAACAGTCTCTTCCTGCCCGTAAACGTATTTTTAGGCAATCCGCTTCTCCTCAGGAGCGCCCGTCCAAAGAAAGCATGGCGCTCAAATTACCTACCCACTCCCCGATCTTCTTGACGGCGTTGTCAAAAAAGTTTTTGATGCCGCTGGCCGCGTCGCCCAGGCGGTCCAAAAGGCTTCCTCCGTCCGTTCCGGCGGTTTGGGCGGTGTCCGCGGCAACATCGCCCGCGGGCGGTTCGTACACTTCTTCAGGCGGCGCCTCCATGTATTCTATCTGGCTGTCCGTGGGGTAGTACATCCCCAGTTCCTGCGCCCTCCGCTGTATGTTTGTCGCGTTGTCCTTCAGCGCCTCTTCCATTTTTAACTTGTCTATTTCCTGCTCCAGCGCCGATATCCTGTGTTCCGACTGCGAGTTGTCGTAAGTCATCCGGCTCAGTTTGACCTCGTAAAAAAGGCCGAACAGCCCCGCAATGACCACGGCCGCTATTATTATTATGACGCAGGTGATCGTCTTTCGCCGCGGAGGCGTGTAAGCTACCGCCAGCTGCTCCTTGTACTCTTCTATTACGAGCTCCTGCTTGGTTTTTTGGGGCTTAGCTTCCTCCCGCTCCGGCGATATGAAGCTGTGCCACTCCATTCTCTGCGTACGCTGAGGCTTGCCGCCTTCCGCCCCGCTTCTCATGGACGGACGTTCGAAACCGCCCTGCCCCGGCCCTATGACCGCTTCACCGCCGCGGCCGTAGCTCCTGGGCTTTTGGGGGCTCTGCACCGCGTACGCCGGGTTTATCTTGCGCGCGCCCGGCGGCTTTTGCGGTTTTTTGGCCCGCTGCCACCAACTGTCTTTTTGCCCGTCTTCCTTCCGCTGCCTCCTGTCGTACTCGTCCGGATCGCCGCTGTAGTAGCGTTCGATCTCGGCTATCATCCTTATTTCCCTCAGTTTCCTGTTGTATTCCTCAAGCTCGCGCCGTTTCTTTACTTCGGCCTGCTTCTGCGCCGCCAGTTTGGCCTTGCGCCTGTAGTCGAGGTATTCCACGTTCTGAGCGTAGCCGCTGTCATCTTCCGCGTTGCGGTAAAACTGTGATCCTGGGTAATTTTGTGATTTTTTCGGTATGGCGTTCATTCCCTAATCCTCCCAAATATTACTCACTGCACCTGTTACAGCTTTTCCAGTACCCGCAGCTTCGCGCTGCGCGCCCTCGCGTTATTCTCTATTTCTTCGCCGTCCGGAACGTACGGACGCCTGTTTACTATCTTCACCGACGGAGTCTTCCCGCACACGCAGTGGGGAAAGTCCTTGGGGCACTCGCACGGATCGGCGAGTTTTTGGAAAGTCCGCTTTACTATCCTGTCTTCCAGCGAGTGAAAGCTTATAACCGCCAGCCTGCCACCGCTTTTAAGCGCTCCGGCGTAATCCTCTATAGCTTCTCCCAGCCCTCCGAGCTCCCCGTTCACATGGATGCGCAGCGCCTGGAACGTCCTTCTTGCCGGGTGCGGGCCGTCCGACCGCGCGCCCTTCGGCACCGCTTTTTTTATTACGCTCACGAGCTCCGAAGCCGTTCCTATATCACCACTTTTGCGCTCTTCAACTATGAATTGCGCTATGCGCTTGGCCCACCGTTCTTCGCCGTAGTCCGCTATTATCCGGGCCAGCTCTTCCGCCGTATACGCGTTCACCACTTCGCGCGCGCTCAGCGCCTGGCTTCTGTCCATGCGCATGTCCAGCGCGGCGTCTTTATGGTAGGAAAAGCCCCTTTCCTCTTCATCCAGCTGGAAGGAGGAGACCCCGAGGTCTAAAAGGGCCGCGTCTATATGCTCGATCCCGTGTCCGCTGAGTACCGCCTTTATATTTTTAAAATCATCCCTGACGAATACTACACTGCCGCCGTAGGCTTTAAGGCGCTCCTTGCACCGCTCAATTGCCGCGACGTCCTTGTCTATGCCTATGAGCGTCCCTCCCGGGCTGATGCGCTCAAGCGCGCCCTGCGCGTGGCCGCCACCGCCCAGTGTGCCGTCAACCACCGTCATGCCGGGGCTGAGCTTAAGTTCTTCCAATGTCCGCCCGTACATCACGGGCAGGTGCCTGGTTCCCTCCATGGCTTAAATTTCCACGTTGCCTTCGTCCAGGCGCTGTATAAACCTGTCGAAATCATCCTCTTCGTCGTAGCTGCCCCAGTTTTCCTTGGCGCAGATCTCCACCCTGTCCATAACGCCGGATACAACGGCCTCCTTTACTATGCCGGTGTATTCGCGCAGTATCTGCGGCAGCAGCACGCGCCCCTGCTTGTCAAGCTCGCAGGGGTAGGCATTGCTGAACAGTATGCTCTTTATGTTTTGCAGCGGCTTGTTGGTGATCATGGGAGTCTTCTTGAACGTCTTTACTATCCGCTCCCATTCTTCCATGGAGTAGGCAAAAAGGCGCTTCCCGCCCCCTTTTGTGATAACGAAATTATCACCGAGGTCTTCCCTGAATTTAACGGGGATGAACACTCGGCCTTTAGCGTCTACATTATGTGTATACGCTCCCATCAGCATAAGGGCGCTACCTCCTACCACCTTTCTCCACTTTCCCACACGTTGTAGCACAATTTTACCACTTCATCTGCTATACTGCAAGTAAAAAAGCATAAAAAAACACCCGTACTTTTTCCAAGTACAGGCAATTGCGCGTCCTTATCACAAAATCCGGGATTAAATAATTCGCTTTAAACGGAAATCAAGGTAGTCGGCGGACACAAGGTTGTAATTAACGTCCCCCACTTTGTAATCCACGAGGTCGATCTGGTTCAAAACGTCGCCGTGAATGTGCCCGAACACCACTTCGCGCGCGCCGTACGCGGACAGCATCCCGGAAAACTCCGTGTCCGGGCAGTTTTGCAGCACGGGCGGGTAGTGCATCATAACTATGAGCGCCTTGTCCCGGTGCTTCTGCGCGCTCTTCAGCGACAGTTCCAGCCTTATTTTCTCGCGGTCGTAAATCTTCCGGTCTTCCTCGGAAAAATCGGAATCCTGCGGCAGTATCCAGCCGCGCGTACCGCAGAACACGTAACCGCCCGCCGTTGTGCAGTTGTTCTGGATTATGCGCGTGTCCCCGGTAAGGCAGGCTTCAACTTTCGCCACCGATCCCCACCAGTAATCGTGGTTGCCCCTTATCATGATCTTTGTGCCGGGCAGCGCGCCTATGGCATCCAGGTCGGGCTGCGCCTCGCTAAGTTTCATCGCCCAGCTTATGTCGCCCGGGATAAGCACGACGTCGCCCTCACATACCCGGCTCTCCCAATCGGCCTTTATCCGCTCGAAATGATCCTTCCAGTGGCTGCCGAATATATCCATTTCCTTTGGCTTGTAAAGCGAGAGGTGCAGGTCCCCGATTGCGTATATATTCATTTCCCGCGGGCCTCCAGCCTCTCATTTATCAGGGAGAGCAGCTCCTCTTTGCCGAACTTCTTAAGCGAGGATACGGCAACTACCGGCAGATCGCCGCCTATACCGGCGGAGGAGCGGACGCGCTGTTTTATGGCCTCCATAAGGCCCGGCCTTTTCGTTTTTGGCACCTTGTCCGCTTTTGTGGCCGCGACGATAACGGGCGCGCCGTAGTGCGCCGCCAGGTTCGCCATTATAACGTCGTCTTCGGTGGGCGTATGCCTTATATCGGTGAGTATCACCACCGCCGCGAGATTTTTGGTGGATTCAAAGTAAGCCTCCGCCATACCGGCCCAGCTTTCCTTTTCCTTTTTGGAAACCTTTGCGAAACCGTAGCCCGGAAGGTCCACGAGGAAGAAGCCGCCGTTCAGCAGAAAAAAGTTTATCAACCTCGTCTTGCCCGGCTGTTTGCTCACGTAGGCGAGCTTTGAATTGTTGCACAAATAATTAATGAGCGAGGATTTGCCCGCGTTCGACTTGCCTGCCACAGCTATCTCCGGCAGGTTTCCGCCCGGGTAGTCCTCCCTCGTCTTCATGCTTTTTAAGAACTCGGCTTTTTTTATCAACAATGCTTCCATAGGCTACTTTGCTGATGGGAGTAAAGCGTACCGCAACACTTCGTTGGCTTGCGTAACAAAAATAAACTTCAGTTGCTTCCTCACAGACTCGGG
>JAVBSU010000007.1:0-4059 GCA_031556555.1 Christensenellaceae bacterium | reverse complement strand
CAAAGCTCGCCCAGCGGGGCTTCGCCGCCGTTGCCGTCGCTTCCCACAAGCTCTTTTGGTATGACGGTATAAGCGCAGCGCGCTCCCGTGAAACCGGCCGTCTTGGAGAAGCTCCTGAACTCTATGGCGCAGGTCCGCGCGCCCTCTATCTCAAATATGCTGTGCGGCAGGCCATTATCGCTTATGAACCTTTCGTAGGCGGCGTCCATGAGTATCAGCGACTTGTTTTCGTTGGCCCAGTCCACCCACATTTTAAGCGCGGCGCTGTCCATTACCGCGCCCGTCGGGTTGTTGGGCGAGCAAAGGTAGACGACGTCGGCCTTTCCTTCCGGGAGACTGGGCTTAAAACCGTTCTCCGCGGTGGTGGGCAGGTAAGTGATGCCGCCGTACTTCATGCTGTTAGCGTCGTAGCCGCCCGTGCGCCCGGCCATGACGTTAGTGTCGACGTACACAGGGTAAACGGGGTCGGTTACGGCTATACCGCAATCCTGTGAAAAGAGTTCCTGTATGCTGCCGGTGTCCGACTTTGAACCGTCGGACACGAAGATCTCGTCCGCGCTCATTTTAACGCCGCGCGCTTCGTAATCGTTGGCCACTATGGCTTCCCGCAGGAACCCGTAGCCTTCGTAAGGCCCGTAGCCTTTGACGCCATCGCCCGCGCCCATTTCTTCCGTAGCCTTCACTATGGCGCTGACCACAGCCTTTGGCAGGGGGCGGGTAACGTCGCCTATGCCCAGCCGGATAACGTCTTTATCAGGGTTCGCCTTCGCGTATTCTTCCACCCTTCTCGCGATTTCCGAAAAGAGGTAGCTTCCTTCCAGCCTTTTGAAATATGGGTTTACTTTAAACATGCACTCAACTCCTAGTATATTTTCCATTTGTTAAATACATCTTATTATAAATAGTTGCCCAATGCAATTTTTTATTCAATTTTTGTGGCGCATTTTGTAGCCTTAGTACGTCAAATCTTGTATAATATAAAAAATACTAAAAAACAAGGAGAGCAGCACTATGAAAAAAGCGTTAATAGTCATTTTGGCGGTAGTTTTGGTGTTTTCCGCATTGGCGGCGTCCGAACCTTCGCCGCCGGCTTCGGCGGAGCCGTCAGACATGGCGGGCGTGCCCAACCCCGTAGTTCCGGTTGACGGTCCGGAAGCAATAGAAGAACAACTGGGCATATACATGTATGCTCCCGAAGAGGCGACGGACGTGCAGTACTCCATAATCGACGACCGCGTCGCGCAGGTGGATTTTGTTATGGACGGCAGGAACTATACGGCCAGGATAGAAAAGACCCCCGAATATGAAGACATATCGGGCTATTACACCGGCTTCAAGCACGAAAAGGACATGGACTGGATCGGCTACGAGTACCACATCGCGTACAATGTGAGCCAGGAAGGCGTTGCAACGTGGTACGACACATTCACCGGATGCTCCTATTCCGTATCCATGGATTCGGGCGCGACGGCCAGAAGGCTGGAGAGAGCGGCCATAATGTTTATACCGGCGGGCTGAAAATATGCGTAAAGCTAGCAAGCCGCTTATATTCATACTGATCCTTTTGCTGGCTCTGTCCGTGGCCGCAATTGCGGGAGCGGAGGACGTTCCTGTGGAAGACGGGGGAGACGTTCCTCCGCCCGAGACCCCAATACCCGACCCAACGGTTGAACCCGTGCCCGAGCCTACGCCGGATCCTACGGCCCAGCCAACGGAAAATCCGGGAACGGTGAACCTTACCGTTTACGCGTACGCGGGCGGCGCGGCGGCGCAGGGATATACGGTAAGGATAGACTCAACGGACGTAAAGACGAACAGCGAAGGCAAGGCTGATTTTCCCGGCCTCACCGTTGAGCAGCACAGCATAAAGCTGATAAGCCCGAACGGCGGGGAAAGCTCGGGAGTGCTCTACATGTCAAGGGGTGGCTCCACGACGATAACCGACAAAGCTATGGGCGGCAAGTACGGCCTCGACATTGCAGGCGGCGTGAACGCCGTTTACATGAACGCGGCTTACAACGCCGAGGGAGCTATCGACATAACGGCGGTATCAAGCTCGCCGTTATCGCCGCCGCCCGCTCCCAGCGGCTCGCCGGCCAACCCAACGCAAAGCTCCGCGCCGCCGGCGTCCGCTTCGGCCGGAGCAAGCGCCAGCGGCACCCCGTCGGGGGGCGGCATGAGCACGGCCATGATAGGCATGATAGCGATGATAGTGATCGTCGCCATCGGCGTTACTGTCATCGTTGTCGCGGTGAAAAAGCACACAAGGAAGCGCCGCGAGGCAAAAGCCATGGCTAATGCCAGGGAAATCGAGATGCCTGTACGGCCCGTTGCGACGGGCGGCGCCAACAAGTTTGAAGAGCGGCCCAGAAACGTTCCAAGAAGGATAAACGGCGAGGCGGACGAAACGGAGCAGGAAACCGCTGAGGACAAGCCGAAAGTCAGGGCGAAGGACAGGTCAAGGCTATAGTGGAATGACTAGCACCAGCACTGCAAGAAAAATTGCTTTTCTCATGGCCGTGACGGCGCTTTTTGCCATTATGTTCACGGCTTGTTCGAACGCGCGCAAACCTCAGCCGTCCGTGGAGGTGAAAAATCCCGTGACGGAAGTGAAGTCATTCGAGAGCATAAAGAACGCGCTCGGCTTCGATATGGTAGTGTTGCCCGAAGAACTCGCTTACTCGCCCGTGCAGTTCCACATAATAAATAAGGAAATGGCCGAGGTACGGTACGAGAACGCCGACAAGTCCGCCGATGTCTGGCTCAGGCAAAAGAAGGGCAAAGAGGACATAAGCGGCATCTACGGGGTAAGCTACGAAGAGGAAAACGTCAACAACATAAGCGTCAACAAGGGCAGGTACGACAACACGGACGACGGCGCGCCCATACTTGTCGGCTGGTTCTACGACGACGCTTTCAGTTACTCGGCCAGCGCGACGGGGCTTGATAACGCCGGGTTCGAGGAAATACTGAAAGCAATGACATCGAAGGGTAAGTAAATAGAAAATGGCGGAAGAGATCAAAAAGACGAGCCTTAAGGACGTTATAGTCCTACAGCTCATAATAGTCGTATACACTTTTTCCACGGTGTTTGGCAAGATGGCGTCGGGCAACGAGTTTATGTCCGGCGGATGGATTCTTTACATCGTTCTCGACATACTGACGCTAGCCGTGTACGCCATACTCTGGCAGCAGGCGCTGCGGCGCTTCGACCTGCACGTGGCCTACGCGAACCGCTCGTTCGCGATAGTCTGGGGAATGATATGGTCGGTAGTGATTTTTGGGGGAGGGATAACCGTTTTCAACATTATCGGTTCGGCGATAATAATAGGGGGAACGGTGCTGGTGAATTCTGATGCTGAGTAGCTCAAGTCTCATAATAATGCTGTGCGGCGTCACGATAGCCGCCTTCTCGCAGATACTTTTAAAGACAAGCGCGAACATAAAGTACGACAGCTTCATAAAGCAGTACATGAACAAGCGCGTTATACTGGGCTACGTCATGCTGCTCATATCCATGTTCTTTTCCGTGTGGGCGTACGGCGGGATGGAATTAAAGTACGGCCCGGCAATAGAGAGCGTCGCGGTGGCGCTGGTTACGATACTGTCGACCCTCATACTCAAGGAAAAGATGACAAGGAAAAAGCTGACCGGCATCGTCATGATAATAGGCGGGCTGGTCGTGTTTTGCCTGGGATGATGATGCGCAACGAAAGAATAGATCAGGGAAAAAGCTTTGACTGGGGCAGGGTCTCGGCCGGGTACGGGAAGTACCGGGACATCTATCCCGAGGAGTTTTACGATCGGATAGTGGGACTCGGACTGTGCACCGGAGGGCAGAACGTGCTGGATATCGGCACGGGCACGGGCGTGCTGCCAAGGCACATGTACAAGTACGGCGCGAAGTTCACCGGGGCGGATATATCGCCAGAACAGATTGAAGAGGCCAAGCGGCTGTCGCGCGGGATGGACATAAAATACACCGTGGCCCCGGCGGAGGAGATAGATCTCCCGGACGCGAGCTTCGACGTAATAACGGCCAGCCAGTGCTTCATGTAC
>JAVBSU010000100.1:0-7002 GCA_031556555.1 Christensenellaceae bacterium | reverse complement strand
GAGAAATTCGGGCGCGTATGTTATTGTAAGCGCGTCAACCGGGACATAGACCGCGTTTTTTATTATATCTTCATCTGGCTGCACCGCTGTTTCGTCCTGGATTTGCTCAACGGCAAGTTCAGGAACGTCTTCGACAACATCCGGCGCTTCGGAAAAACCAAAAGCAGCGAAGGCGAAGATAAGCGCCAGAGCGAGCGAGAGAGTTTTCATGGTTATGGTTTTTATTTTCATTGGTCATCCTCCTGAGTACGGCGGTCACGCCGGTAAAGGTGTGGGAAGCCGAACTCATGGGGTTCGACTCCCCACACCTTAAACAATATATAGTATAGTATCGCGATTTTGAGCTGTCAAATTAGTTCTATCTAAAACATAATTTAATTACAATGGTTAAATATAGGTAGAACTATAAAATTCCTGAAGCTTTTCTCGATATATGTTGGTATAATGAATGTACCCGGTTGGGTGGCATTACTCTATGAAAGGATGGCGCGCCGCTTTGAAAAAGTTGCTTATAATTGTTCTGTGCATACTTGTGCTCGTGGGAGTCAGCGGCTGCCAGGTGCTGGATGGAGTGTTCGGTGGCGAAGAGAAAGCGCCTTACGAGCCGCCAACATGGGGCAATAAAGTTGTAACCGCCACCTATACCGTAAAGTACAGGAGTTCCAGAATAGAAAGAATGGACGAAGGCACGCTGGCGCTCACGGTGAACATGGACTTTACGAATACCTCCGGCGCCACCGACTACTTTGACAACCTGGCGGATTACTACCTGCTTGAAAACACGGAACAGGATAAAAAGTATTACCTGAGAGGTTACGATTCGGACGTGTTCGTGCTTGTCGCTGACGGCGATACATTCAATATGGACATTGCGTTCGAAATAAACAGCCCTATCTCGGTATTTGACCTTTGCTTTAACGTGCCTGTGCTCACAGTTTCAGGTGATGAAGGAACCGATACGCTGCTGATCTCAACTGAAGGGCAGCCCACGCCATCGCCAAACCCGGACGGAACCGAAACGCTGGTCAAGCGCCTTAAGCCGAAAGACAGTTTAAAAGGCGCGCCGGAGCCTTCCGCCGGAGCAGCCGTGTCGTCCTATATAAAAAAGGAGAGGTTCCACGATATATTGTTCACACAGCCGGAAAACGCGGTTTTAACTTATGTGGACGGATCGCTCGTAATGGATATCGTCGAGGTGGAATCAAACGAAGAAACCGCTCCCACGCCCAGTCCCAGCCCCAGCCCCAGCGCACAGCCGTCCGCCTCGGAGCAGCCGGAACAAATCGGTGTGAACAGCACGGGAATGATATCCATAATCGATCCCGTTTCCGTTTTTGGCATAAGCGACGAGGAGTACGTTAGCAATGAAACGTACACAAAACAGCTCTGGAGCAGTTTGAAGGAAGACTACGGCGCGAGCAACTATGATACGCAAAATGTGATAGAAGTGGGCGGAATCCCCGCCATTCAGTTCATATACAGTTATGAAAAGGACGGAATACCACTCAAGGCGAGGTCAATATCATTTATATATGACGGCAACCTCTACGAAATTCACCTGGCAAGCCTTACGGATTATGCCGCACGTAACAACCATACCTTCAACGAGTTCCTCGATTCTGTGGCGCTGTCGCCCGAACCGGCGTTTCCCCTCGTCACGTACGCGCCCGGTACAGCCGCGCCGGGCAGTACTGAAGGCGGTTCAACCATCGCCGTGTCCGGAGGAACGCCCGAGGCGCTTGACCGGATTAAGAGCCAACTGGAAGGCGGCCTGCCTGTTGCGGTTCCGCTGCCGGAGGAAACTCAAAGCGCCACGCCCACGCCAACACCCATTGACGATGGGGTGGAGGTAGTTCCCGGCACCGTAAGGGAAGCCAATCACGAAAGCGTAGTGGTCGTGCCCTGACAAAACAGATAGATAAAATAAAAACTCCCCGCCACGCAGCGGGGAGTTTTTTGGCTAATCAGTACTTATCGTTATTATCGTCCTCCGAAAGGGAGGGTTCATGTTCTTCCGCATCCGCGTGGATGTGATGATGTTCCGCCATTCCGAAGACGGCGTCCTCGCCAGTCTTTTCACGAAGCTTGAAATGCTCCATCAGCTCCCGCATCATCTGGGCCTGGCTGGAAAGCTCTTCACTGGCCGCGGCGCTCTCCTGCGCTGTCGCGGAGTTTGTCTGCACGACGGAAGATATTTCGTCCATGCCCTGCGTTATGCGGGTTATGGCTTCCGATTCGGAGGCCATGCCCTCGGATATGCGGTTGATCCTGTCCACAACATCGTTGGTGCCTTCCGCGGCCGAGGTAAGTGACTTAGCCGTTTCGCCGGCTATCCGGGAGCCGTTCTCAACAGCCGCTATGGATGTTTCGATGAGCGAGGCCGTGTTCTTGGAAGCCTCGGCGCTCTTGGACGCAAGGTTCCTGACTTCATCAGCGACCACCGCGAAGCCCTGGCCCGCGGAACCGGCCCGCGCGGCTTCCACGGCCGCGTTCAGGGCGAGTATGTTCGTCTGGAAAGCAATGTCCTCGATGGTTTTGATTATTTTGCTGATTTCGTTTGAGCTTTCGCTTATCTGCGTCATAGCTTCTATCATGGACTTCATTTTATCGTTGCTCTCGTACATTTCAGAGCCCACGGCCTTGACTTTTTCGCTGGTCTCAACAGTATTATCCGCGTTTTCCTTTATGCTGTCCGTTGTGACATTGAGCGTATCCGCAAGTTCCTGCACGGTAGCGGCCTGCTCTGTAGCGCCCAGCGCCAGCGCCTGAGCGCCGTTTGAAACCTGGCTGGAGCCGTTTGAAACCTGGTCGGACGCTGAAATTATCTTGCCGAATATGTCGTTGTTCTTTTCAACCATGCTCTTTAGGGCGATGCTGACAATATCTTTGTCCGAGCGCGGAGTAACGTCCACTCTAAGGTCGCCGCCGGAAATTTTTGTTATGATCTCGGCCTGGCCGCGGGAGTTTTGTATCATAGAATTGAACGCGTCGGCCAGGAGGCCTATTTCGTCGTTCGATTTTATGTTTACCTCGACATCTACCTCGCCCTGGGCCAGCCTGCCCGCGGTATCAACCATGGATTTTATGGGAATGGCTATCCTGTTTGTGCGCTTTATTATGAGGGGGATGGCGATGGCGATTATAATGCCCATGATCAGGAGGCCCTGCCAAATGAATGTAAAGATGGTCGAAACCTTCTCATCGTCGTATTTGCCTACGTACAGCATGCCCAAGAAGTCGCCTTCCGCCGTGCTGAGAGGCATGTACTTGCCCATTATGCCCCGATTGTCTATTTTGGTCTGGGCGTCGTAGGTTGATCCGCCCGCAACTTCGTCGTATATGGCTGAGCTCACTTTTGTACCGACAGCGCGTGAGCCGTCGTCGTTTGTAAGGGTAGTCATCAAGCGCTCATCGCCGAGAAAAACCGTAACCTCCGTGCCGAGGAGCTCTTTCATGCTGTCGACGAAGCCTTCCTGGTCGAGGCGGTAACCCGATGAAACCGCGCCAATTATCTCGCCGTTTTCATCGTAAACAGGTTCGCCCGCGCGAACCGCAAGTTTTACCGCCGAACCTTTAGCGGTTGTCACATAAGATTCTCCGTTCAGCGCATGAGCTATATCCACTACTTCGGAATTGTTGTCGCCGTAGTTATCGATATCATGCACCCTAAGGAGCACGTTGCCTTCGAGATCGACTATGGTGCAAAAATCCACATCCGTATTCTCCGCGGCAGTAACGGCCTCTTCCACAAGAGCCTCGTGGTCGCCCGATTCAATAGCCGCGATAACCTCCGGATCTTCCGCTATGGTTTGAGCGCTCAACTGAGCCATTTCGCCCAGGTCGCCGTACTCCTTGAGCAAAATAGCCGCGTTCCTGTCGATCAGCGACCTCATGTCACTGTCGATAAAATTAGAAAAGATGACTGTTACTACAACTAAAATTACAGTGCAAGCGACCAAAACGATAGCGATCATGGGTATCAGGATCCTGGTTTTTATGCTGCTTCTCTTTTTACCGGCTTTGTTATAATGTTTTTTACCGGATTTTTCTCTGGTTTTGCTTTGTTCCATAGATAACCCCTCCATACGAAATAACCAAATAAACGTCCCCGCCTAAAAAAGCACATCTGCTGCGGGCGGACGTGACGGTTGCGGTGATAGTTCTGTGTATTGTTTGCATAATTACAAGCCAATCTATTTCAAATATAACATATTTTTCAGCAAAATCAATACATATAATAGAAATTAATTTTTAATATGACAAAGAGCTGGTAGTGTTATGTTTGAGCGGCAGCGTCAAAAACAACGCTGCGGCGCGCTATACGTTAGTTTCCGCAGTTTCCGCCTCGGGGATATCCGAAAACCCGCCGCTTGTTATATCGATCGCTCCATAGACCTGTTTGTCCGAAAGCTTTAAATTCTCAAAGGCCGAGTATATCATAAGCTTTATCCTGTTGAGCTGGTTGACTTCGCTCGCGCCGGGATCATAATCCACCGCCACAATATTTGCCTTGGGGTTCCTGTTCCTTATCGCCCTTATCATGCCCTTGCCAACGACGTGGTTGGGTAGGCAGGCAAAGGGTTGTACACATATTATGTTGGGCGCGCCTTCCTCAATCAGGGAGAGCATCTCAGCGGTAAGGAACCAGCCCTCTCCCGTGCAGTTGCCGTTCGAGACAAGCGTGGAGGCCATGTCGGCAAGAGGCTCGATGAAAGTAAAGGAAGTAAACACGCCGCTCTTTTTCAGGGCGCGCTGAATGGGCTTTCTGAACCAGTTGACCAGCCACACGCCGAACATGCTCGCCTTGTACACAAGCTTGCTTTTGCCCATCTCGAGGTGCTTGAATTTGCAGCTGTAGAGGCTATACGTGAAAAACTCCATCAGCGCGGGCATTACGCATTCGCCGCCCTCGCGTTCGATTACTTCTATGGCGTGGTTGTTGGCGTCGGGGTGGTACTTTACAAGTATTTCGCCCACCAGGCCCACCTTGGGCTTGACCTCGCCGGTGCGCTTGACGGAGGCGAACTCCTTTACCATCTGCTTTATGGCCTTTCTGTAGCCAAAGTAGCGGGTGTTTTCGACTATGTCCTGTATCTTGCCCACCCATTTTGTGTAGAGCGCGTCCGTCTCGCCGGGATTGGCTTCGTACGGACGGGTGGCGAGCAGCACTTTTTGCAGCAGGTCGCCCAGGGATATGGCTATAAGAAGGCGCATGGCCAGGCCGCCGGTGAAGCGGAAGCCGGGATTCTTTTCCATGCCTGAAAAGTTTATGGACGCGACCGCAACGTTGGGGAAACCGGCCTCCTTGAGCGCTTTGCGCAGGAAGGCGAGGTAGTTGGACGCGCGGCAGCCGCCGCCGGTTTGCGTGAGCATTATGGTGGTGTTGCCGGGGTCGAGCTTGCCGGTAATAAAAGCGTTGACAAGCTGGCCGACGACTATTATTGTCGGGTAGCAGGCATCGTTGTTCACGTACTTAAGGCCGACGTCGATGTCTTCCTTCGTGACTTCCGTCAGCACTTTGAAGTTGTAGCCGGTTGGTTCGAACGCCTGTTTCAGAAACTGGAACTGCAGCGGGGCCATCTGGGGGCAGACTATCGTTCCCTTCTCCCGCATTTCCTGTGTGAACACTTTCCGTTTGAATACGGCAGTGGATTCCGGTTTGTAGTCTTCCGCGCCTTTTTCCCTGAGTGCGGCTATAAGCGAACGTAAACGTATTTTAGCCGCCCCGAGATGGCTTATTTCGTCGATTTTGAGCAGGGTGTATATCCTGCCCGAAGCTGTTATTATCTCGCTCACCTGGTCGCTGGTTATAGCATCCAGCCCGCAGCCGAACGAGTTGAGCTGGACCATCTGGAGCGAGGGGGTTCTGGCCACGACCGCGGCGCTCTCATAAAGCCGCGTGTGGTACGCCCATTGATCCACGACGCGTATGGGCCGGTGAAGGCTTCCAAGGTGCGCGACGCTGTCCTCCGTCAGCACTGCCATGCCGTAGCTTGTTATAAGCTCGGGTATGCCGTGGTTTATTTCAGGATCGACGTGATACGGCCGGCCCGCAAGCACTATGCCCGTTTTGCCGTTGGCCTTGAGCCATTCGAGCGTCTCTTCGCCCTGGCGCTCCATATCGCGCTTGAACGCCTCGCGCTCGGCGAACGCTTTTTCCGCCGCCTTTTGCGCCGCCGCCTGGCTGATGCCGAAGCGGCCGAATTCCTTCATCACTTTTTCCGGCATGTACTCGCGTTCGTCCAGCGCCACGAAAAAGTGTATGAACTCTATGCCGTCCCTGCCCAGGACTTCCATGTTGTTTTTTACAACTTCGGGATACGAGGTGACTATGGGGCAGTTATAATGGTTGTTAGATGAATCGTATTCTTTTTGCTCGAATGGAACGCAAGGGTAGAATATGCGCTTTATCCCCTTTTTCGCAAGGTTTTCTATATGGCCGTGTACAAGTTTGGCGGGGTAGCAGACAGTGTCCGAAGGAATGCTGTCCATGCCCGCGCTGAACATTGCGTGCGAGGAAGGGTCGGACAATACGACGCGGAAACCCAGTTCGGTCAGCAGCGTGAACCAGAAGGGGTAGTTTTCGTAAATATTGAGCGCCCGGGGCAGGCCTATTTCGCCCAGCGGCGCGTTCTCAAGAGGCAGGGGAGTGTAATCGAACACTCGTTTCAGCTTGTAGGCGTAGAGGTTTGGTATGTCGTTTGCCTGCTTTACGCCCGCGCCCCGCTCGCAACGGTTGCCTGATATGAATTTCCTGCCGTCGTCGAATGTCGTTACGGTGAGCATGCACCTGTTTTCGCACTTGCCGCAGCGCAGCGATTTGCCGCTGTATTTGAAGTTATTAAGTTCCTCGCCGGTGATTATGGAGGAGCGCGCCCCGGCCATTTCCTTTTTCGCTATGCGTGCCGCGCCGAAAGCGCCCATGAGTTCGGCTATGTCCGGGCGTGAGACCTCTTTTCCAAGTTCCGTCTCAAAAGCGCGCAGTATGGCGTCGTTTTTGAA
>JAVBSU010000043.1:0-4849 GCA_031556555.1 Christensenellaceae bacterium | reverse complement strand
TTCCTCCCTTAATAGTGTAAATCACCCTGCCCTTTAGCTCACGTCCCAAAAACGGGCTGTTACGCGCTTTGGAATGCAGTATTTTACCAAAAATATAACTTTGTTTCAGGTCGCACAGGGTTATATCGGCGTCGGCTCCGGCCGTTATGATCCCGCCGCCCCTGCGGATTATATCCCTTGGATTTTTGCCCATAAGGCACGCCAGCCGTTCAAGGCTTACCGCGCCGCTCCTGTAAAGATGCGTAACGGCCAGGGAAAACGCGCTTTCAAACCCTATGAGCCCGAAGGGCGCGCCGACGAACCCCTCGCTCTTTTCCTCCGCGCTGTGCGGCGCGTGGTCGGTTGCTATCGCGTCTATAGTGCCGTCTATAAGGCCCTCTATCACCGCCTGCCTGTCGTCCTCCGACCTAAGCGGCGGGTTCACCTTTGCGTTCGGGTTGCCCCCTGTTATTTCAGCGTCGGTCGCGGCGAAATAGTGAGGAGCCGTCTCGCAGCTTATGTTTGCTGCGCCCTCTCTTTTGGCGCGGCGTATGATTTCCACGCTGCCTCGCGTTGAAACATGGCAAATGTGCGTGCGCGCGCCGTATTTTCGCGCCAGCCACACGTCGCGTTCGGTAAGGCCGTCTTCAATACCGTTGGGTATGCCCGGCAGCCCTGCCTTTTTGGCATTATCTCCCGCGTTGGCCACCCCGCCCGCTTTCTCACGCGCTTTTATGTCTTCCTCATGCAACATCAGGAGATAGTCCATCTTTGCGGCAATCTTCATCGCCTGGGTAAGCACGGCTTCATCTTCCACCGGCCGGCCGTCGTCCGAAAAAGCCGCCGCGCCCGCCTCGGAAAGCGCCACGAAGTCCGTAAGCTCGCTCCCCGCCATTCCGCGCGTTATGCAGGCCACCGGCAGAACGTCCGTATACGCGCCCTTTGCTTTTCCAGTGACATAAGCCAGCGCATCTTCGTTATCTATGGGAGGCAGGGTGTTGGGCATGCAGCACACAAGCGTATACCCCCCGGCCGCCGCCGCGCGCGTCCCCGTCATTATGTCTTCCTTATGCGTTTGCCCCGGGTCGCGGAGATGGCTGTGCAGGTCGCAGAAGCCGTAGAAAGCGTGCAGGCCCGTCGCGTCAATCACCTCGCCGGCCGTTTTCATATTCCTGCCGATCCTCTTTATCAATCCGTCTTCTACGGCTATATCCGCGCCTACGAGCACGCCGTCGAAGTTTACTATCTCAACATTTTTTATCAGCAATTCCATTTATATCTCCTTCGGAAATATAAGATTTAGGACTATACCGCGTAGCGTTCATCCGGCTTTTCTAAGCAATCCCAGCACATCTTCGAAGTAAGATGGCAGCGGCGCCGTAAACTCCACCCATTCGCGCGAAGACGGATGTGTAAACCCGAGTCTTGCCGCGTGCAGGAGCTGTCCGTTCGTCGCGAAAGGCGCCTTGAGCTTCGTGTATACGGTATCGCCCACCACCGGATGCCCAATATGCTTGGCGTGTACGCGTATCTGGTGAGTCCTGCCCGTCTTTATGTCGAATTCCACCAGCGTATACTTGGAGAAACGTTCCAGCACGCTGAAGCAGGTTACCGCCTCCCGGCCTATTCGTGTGACTGCCATCTTTTTCCTGTCCTTCGGATGCCTGCCTATGAGCGTCTTTACAGTTCCTTTGTCTTCCTTTATATTACCGTGGCAAAGCGCAACGTAGCACTTTTTAACATTCCTATCCTTCAACTCCCCGCTGAGGAACGCGTGAGCCGCGTCGTTCTTGGCAACCACCATAAGGCCCGACGTATCTTTGTCAAGGCGGTGGACTATGCCCGGCCTCATGGGTTCTGAGAGGCTTTCCGAAAGGCTGTTTAAACGGTACAGGAGAGCGTTCACCAGCGTGCCTGTCCGAATCCCCGCCGAAGGATGCGACGCCATGCCCTGCGGCTTTACCACGACAGCCACGTCATCGTCCTCGTATACGATATCAATCGGGATATCCTCCGCGCAAACCGAAGTCTCTTCCTCTTCGTCTATCGTCAGTTCGATGGAGTCTCCCTCTTTGAGCTTGTGGCCGGCTTTCACGCACGAACCGTTCAGGAGCACGCAGCCCCCATCCATCATCCTTTTAATAAAAGAACGCGTATAGCCCGTTTCAAGCGCCAAATACGCGTCCAATCTCATATCACAATTGCTCCCAACGGTGATGTGTTCACTCTTCTTCATTCGCATGGGATCCTTTATTCTTCCTGTCCTTTTCCCATGCCATTATCACGTACACGGCGAGCATTACCGCGCCCGTGCATATGAATATGTCCGCCACATTGAAGATGGCTAACCGTACAAAGTCGAATTCAAGGAAGTCCACAACGTAACCCCGGAACACACGGTCCAGAAGATTGCCGATGGCCCCGCCCGCCACGAAGCAGAGCGAAAGTTTGTAAAGCCATGATGTTATCTCTTTGTGCTTAAAGAGGAGGTACAGCACGACGACCGCCATAACTCCCGATATGCACGCGAGTATCCACGTCGCGCCCGAAAACATCGACATGGCAGCGCCCGTGTTTTCCGTGTAGTTGAATATCATGAAGCCAGGAATAAACTCTCCGCGCCCGCGTGGGAGTTCTTTTATAACCGTAACCGCATAGTATTTAAATAACTGGTCAGCTATTATTATGGCGGCGATTATGGCTATGAATATTATTGTCTGCTTTTTCCAACTTATCTCTTTTTTCATACGCACCCAGTATACCCTATAGCAGCTGCAAACACAACCTAATTATATTAGTTTTTTGCCGCCGCCGCTCCCAGTTCAAGCGCTTTCTCATTCATGGGGATGAGCTTTTTCTTTTTCTCTCCCATTATTTTCTCAAGGCACTTTATTATCGTCTTATTGTCGACAAGTTCCGTAAGGGCGTTGTATGCGCCAAGTATGACCATATTGGCCGCCTTCACGCTGCCCGCTTCTTCCGCCAGGGAGTTTGCGGGAACTTTTACCACTTTTATGTCATCGCGCCTGGGTTCTACTTCAATGAGGTCGGAGTTTATTATCAGCAATCCGCCCGGCTTTATCGCGTCCTCAAACATCTCGAGGGACGGCCTGTTCATCACAACGGCGCAGTCCGCCTCGACCACAACGGGCGAAGCCACTTCTTCGTCGGACACTACCACGTTGCAGTTCGCCGTGCCGCCGCGCATCTCCGGGCCGTAGCTCGGGAGCCACGACACGTTCTTTCCTTCCTCCATGCCGGCGTAAGCCATTATCTGCCCCGCCAACAGTACTCCCTGCCCGCCGAAACCGGCGAAAATTATTTGCTCAGTCATCTCCCCGGCCCTCCTTTGTAACGCCCAGCGGGTATTGCGGTATCATGTTTTCCTTGAGCCAGCCGAGCGCTTCCACCGGCGAGAGCCCCCAGTTTGTCGGGCAGGTGGACAGCACCTCCACCAGCGTAAAGCCTTTGCCCTGCATCTGGTATTCGAAAGCTTTTTTGATGGCGCGCTTGGCCTTCACAACGTTGGCAACGTCGTGCGTGGAAACGCGCTCTATGTAGTAAGCGCCGTTAACTGCGGCGAGCATCTCGGCCACGTTGACCGGCTGGCCCTGTGTCTCCATATTCCTGCCGTACGGCGAAGTCGTAGTCACCTGGCCCACCAGCGTTGTGGGAGCCATCTGGCCGCCCGTCATGCCGTAGATAGCGTTGTTAATGAAGATGGCGGTTATGTTTTCGCCGCGCGCCGCGGCGTGGACTATCTCGGCAGGTCCGATGGACGCAAGGTCCCCGTCGCCCTGGTAGGTGAACACGAGGTTATCGGGGCACACGCGCTTTATTCCGGTCGCCACGGCCGGAGCTCTGCCGTGCGCGGCCTCCATCATATCGCAGTTGAAGTATTTATACGCGAACACGGCGCAGCCCACCGGCGCTACGCCCACCGCTTTATCCTGCATTCCCAGTTCTTCTATACTCTCCGCCACCAAGCGGTGCACTATGCCGTGCGTGCAGCCCGGGCAGTAGTGAAAGGGCACGTCGGTAAGCATGCCCGTCTTTTTAAAAACCGTAGTCGCCATCCTTACTCGCCCTCCTTCAATTTCATTATTTGCTCGACGATCTGCGCGGGCGTCGGTATTATGCCGCCCGTCGTGCCGAAGAAGTTGACGGGAACCGCGCCTTTAACGGCAAGCCGCACGTCTTCGACCATCTGGCCCTGGTTCATCTCCACGTCCAGAATGCCCTTTATTCCCTTTGCCACGGCGTTTTCAAACGCGGCGTACGGGAAAGGCCACAGCGTAACCGGGCGTATAACGCCCACCTTGACGCCCAACTCACGCGCCTTTAACGCGGCGTTTTTGGCTATGCGGCCAATCGTGCCGAATGAGGCGATTATGTAATCAGCGTCCTCCGTCATAAATTCCTGGACGCGCGTCTCTGTCTTTTCTATCTCGTCATACTTGGCCTTGAGCTTTTTATTGACTTCGCTCATCACATCCGCTTCTATGTACAGTGAATTGATGACCGCGCGCTCACGGCTTTTACCGTCCCAGCCGTTCGCCGCCCATGTTTTTTCGGGCAGCTCGCACGCCTCGCGCTCTTTAAACTCGACCGGTTCCATCATCTGGCCTATCATGCCGTCGCCCAACACCATTACGGGCATGCGGTACTTGTCCGCCAGGTCAAAACCGTCCATCACTAGGTCGGCCGCTTCCTGCACGCTGGAAGGAGCGAGCACTATCATGTGGTAATCGCCGTGGCCGCCGCCCTTTGTCGCCTGGAAGTAATCGCCCTGCGAAGGAAGTATTCCTCCTAATCCCGGCCCCGAGCGCACTATGTTCACAACGACGCAGGGAAGCTCCGCGCAGGCAAT
>JAVBSU010000209.1:0-8134 GCA_031556555.1 Christensenellaceae bacterium | reverse complement strand
GCCGTCTCGGAAAGCGTTCCCAGTACGCCGCATTCTCTTATCAGGTTTCCAAACATCAAGAAGCCAACCAATGCCACTGACGCGGGCGCGACCAGCCCCGCTATCATAGTTACGCATACCGGGAAAAGTATCCGCGTTATCCTTGGTATATCGCCGCCGTGATACTCCATCTTAATCGCCCGTTCTTTTTTAGTGGTTACGAGTTTGATGGCGAATGGCTGAATTATGGGGACCAGCGCCATGTAAGAGTAAGCCGCCACGGCTATCGCCCCGAAGTACGGGCTGCCTAAAACCTGCGCCACAAGTATTGACGTAGGGCCGTCCGCCGCGCCTATTATTCCTATGGACGCCGCATCCACAAGGTCGAATCCCATTGCCGCCGCGGCCGTTATGGTAAAGAATATGCCGAACTGCGCCGCCGCGCCAAAGAAAAGCAGCTTGGGATTTTTTAGCAGGGGGCCGAAGTCTATCATTGCGCCTATGCCTATGAACAGCAATAGCGGCATTGCTTCCGACGCCTCTATTCCAACGTCGAACAGCCAGTCTATTATGCCGTGCACCTCGCCCACTCCCTGCATGTACTGGTCCACGGCCCCGGAAAGGGGTATGTTCACCAGTATGGCTCCAAAGCCTATGGGGAGCAGCAGCGCTGGTTCCAGCTTCTTTTTAATCGCCAGAAAGATGAGCAGCGCGCCGATCACGTACATCACGACCTGCTGCCAGGTTATAGATGTGATTCCTTCCGTAAGAAATTCCATACCGCCTCCTGCTAAATTGTCGTATTGGTATAGACACAGCTTACCATTTTACACCAGCGAACTCAACTATTTCTTTGCTTTAGCCCTGAGCTGGTGGTCAAGTATGCGCTTCCTCATCCTCAATGACTTGGGCGTGACTTCCAGAAGCTCGTCGTCCTCCAGGAACTCAAGCATTTCCTCCAGGCTTAAAACCTTGGGCGTGGTCAGGCGCAGCGCGTCGTCGCTGCCCGAAGCCCTTATGTTTGTCATGTGCTTCCTTTTGCACACGTTCACGACAATGTCATCGTTCCTCGGCGACACGCCCACGATCATGCCCGCGTATACCTGCGCTCCCGCGCCTATGAAGAGCGCGCCGCGTTCCTGCGCGTTGTATAGCCCGTAAGCCGCGGCAACTCCCGTTTCGTGCGCGATGAGCGAACCCACGGGCCGCTTGTCTATATCGCCTTTGTACGGGGCGTAGCTGTCGAAAACGGCGCTCAATACGCCCTCGCCCTTCGTGTCCGTCAAAAATTCGCTCCTGTACCCGAAAAGGCCGCGCGCGGGTATTAAGAACTCCATGCGCATCCGCTCGCCCTGCGGGGTCATGTGCAGGAGTTCCGACTTCCTGCCTCCGAGCTTTTCTATCACCGCGCCAACATTGTCTTTGGGGACGTCCGCCAGCAGGCGCTCAATAGGCTCGCACATTTGCCCGTCTATCGTCTTGTAAAGCACCTTGGGCGGGCTCACCGCGAACTCGTAACCCTCCCTCCGCATTGTTTCTATGAGTATGGATAGGTGCATCTCGCCCCTGCCCAGCACCCGGAAGGAATCCGTGCTTTCCGTCTCGTAAACGCCCAACGACACGTCCTTTTTGAGTTCGTTCATAAGGCGGTCGCGGAGGTGGCGGGAAGTGACGTACCCGCCCTCCTTTCCCGCTAAGGGGCTGTCGTTCACGGCGAACGTCATCTCCACAGTGGGCTCGGATATCTTTACAAAAGGCAGCGGCTCGAACTCGTAGGGCGCGCAAACCGTGTTGCCTATGTTCACCGCCTCAAGGCCGGAAAACGCCACGATATCGCCCACAATAGCGCCCGGCACGGGCGTGCGTTCCAGTCCGTCAAACTGGTATATGGCGCTCACCCTGCCCGTCGCGCAGAGATCCTCAAGGTGGTAGTCGCAAAGCGACACTTCCTGCCCCGTCTCCATCCTGCCGCGCTCTATCCTGCCTATGGCGACCTTACCAACGTAATCGCTGTAGTCGATGGACGACACCAGCATTTGCAGCGCGCCGTTTTCATCCCCCTCCGGCGGCGGCACATGAGTAAGTATCGCCTCGAACAGCGGCGCGAGGTCGCTGCCCGGCGCGTTTGGATCCATAGAAGCCGTGCCATCCCTGCCGGAACAGTAAACTATCGGGCTGTCCAACTGCTCGATAGTAGCGTCCAGCTCAAGCAGGAGCTCCAGAACTTCGTCTCCAACTTCGTTTGAGCGCGCGTCGGCCCGGTCGGTCTTGTTCACCACTATTATAACCCTGTGTTCGAGTTCCAACGCCTTTTTTAGCACAAAGCGCGTCTGCGGCATGGGGCCTTCGAACGCGTCCACCAAAAGAAGCACGCCGTCCACCATTTTGAGCACGCGCTCCACCTCGCCGCCAAAATCGGCGTGGCCGGGCGTGTCCACTATGTTTATCTTCACGTCCTTGTACACTGCTGAAGTGTTCTTGGCGAGGATGGTTATCCCCCGCTCCCGCTCAAGCTCTCCCGAATCCATGACGCGCTCGGCAACATGCCTCTTCTTAGTGAGTGCGCTTCCCTGGCTGAGCATTTCGTCTACAAGCGTCGTCTTTCCGTGGTCTACATGGGCGATTATCGCCACATTCCTCAAATCTTTTCTAATCAAAAATAATAATTTCCTTTCACAAACAAACGGTTTATTATACACCACCCGAAGCAAAGATTACAAGTTCTTAATATATCAGGGGTTCGCGGGAGGCTCGGCCCCGGGCTTACGCTTGCTGAATTTCCGCTTTACATAATCCACCGCCATACCCATACCCGAAACCTTGAGCAGGTAAGCGAGCGACGCGTACGCCGCAAGCCCCGCCGCGCCGCAAACGAAAACGTGCAACAGCTTGCTCATAAAGTCCGAAAAGGTGTACGGCAGGCAATAATTCAGCAAAAGAACCACAACGGCGCACGCCGCCGCGCATATGATTATCCGTAAAAACTGTATTGCCGATTCCCTCGCGCCCATCCGCCCTACCGTCTTCCTGAGCACAATAAGCATGGCCACAGCGCTGACAGTAACCGCTATGGACGTTCCCAGCGTTATTCCGGGCGCGCCTATCCGCCGCATTAAAACGTAAGTCAAGATTATATTTATGCCCACGCCAATTATGCCTATTATCATCGGAAACTTGGTCTTTTGCAGTGAGTAAAACACGCGCACCAGAAAATTCCTCAAGCCGAACGAAAACACTCCCACTATATAAGCCCCAAAGACCGGCGCGGTAAACAGCGCGTTTTCCAGCGTGTAATTGCCCCTCTGGTAAAATAACGAAATAATATCATCCTGAAGTATGAAGGCCACAGCCATCACCGGAAATGTGACGAAGGCTATGGTCTCTATGGACTTCCTGACCGTCTTCTTAAACCCGCCCTCTTCCTTTTTAGCCATATAGTCGGAAAGCTGAGTGAACATAACTGTTATTATCGGAACGACGAGCACGCCCAGTATGGGCTGCACCAGCCTGAAGCTTTCGTTTACGGCGGACGGCACATTGTCCCCCAGCGACGAGGCGAACCGGCTGTCCACAAGCACGTTCAGCTCGTCAAACGCCACGCTTACGAGCGCGGGCGCCGCCAGTACAAACGTTTTTATAAGGTCTTTGTCTTTGATATCCAGCTTGAAACTGTAGTGAAACCTCCCCTTCAAGAATGGTGCCAGCGCTATTACCTGGAACAGCGCGGACACAGCGGTAGCCGCCGCCACCAGTTTAATATTTTTAAAAACCAGGCAAGCAATTATTATTGTAAAACTTAAGACAAAGCCCATAAGCTGTTCGGGCACAAAATGTTTTCGGGCGTTCAAAAGGTTCGTCAGCACCCCCACAATAGCCCAGCAGGCGAGAGACGGCATCATTATTCGCGTCATCTCGTCTATAAGGAGCAGGCCTTCGCCGCTTCCTCCCCATACGGCTTTGCCTATTTGCCCCGCGAAAAAGTAGCCGAGAACGCCGGCTCCCAGCGCGCACAGTATGTATAAATTCAGTATATTGCTCGCGTAGGCGTTGGCGGCCTTCTCGCCCATCATCACCCTTCGTTTCGAGTAAATGGGAATAAAGGTGGACGCGATGCCCGCGCTGAAGAACATCGTAAATACGCTCAATATCTGAAACGATACGAGATAGGCGCTTTTCTCGATGCTTTGCCCGAATTCAGCGGCGAGCACGGCTTCCCGCACGAAACCCAGTAATTTGCTGGCCGCTATAATAAACGTCAACAGCGCCGTAGTTTTAAAAAGCCCGTTTTGCTTTGATTTAGACATGCTTTCTCCCTGCAGTTTTTAGCACTACAATACATTATATGAATTGCACTTGTTTTGCAAGAGCAACCGGATTGGTGTAAGATAGAAACCGGTAACAGATTTATTGAACAAATGGAGTTGTTATGGAACTTTTAGCCCCTGCGGGAAGTATGGAAAGTATAAAAGCCGCCGTACAGAACGGCGCGGACGCTGTCTACTTCGGCGCGAAGGACTATAACGCGCGGCATTACGCGGACAATATAATTGATCTTAAAGCGGCCATCAGCTACGCGCACCTTAGAGGCTGCCGCGCCTACCTCACGCTCAACACGCTGCTCTATGACAGGGAATTGAGCGGATGGCTGGGCACGGCGCGCGAGGCGGCGAAACTCGGGATAGACGCTTTTATAGTGCAGGATATAGGCGGCGCGGCCGTCTTAAAACGGTATTTTCCCGATGTTTCCCTTCACGCAAGCACGCAGATGACGGTTACGAACACGGACAGCGCGCTGGCAATGAAACGCATGGGTTTCTCGCGGGTGATACTGGCAAGGGAACTGAGCCTTCCGCAAGTCTCCCGCATAGCGGACAGCGCCGGAATAGACGTTGAGGTTTTCGCCCACGGAGCGCTTTGCTACTGTTACTCCGGCCAGTGCCACATGAGCAATACCCTGGGATCACGTAGCGCCAACCGCGGCCTGTGCGCGCAGCCGTGCAGGTTAAGGTACTCTATAGGCAATACGGAAGGCCACCTTTTGAGCACCAAAGACCTATGCCTCCTCGGCAACATCCCGGAACTCACCGCGGCGGGCATAAGCTGTATAAAGATCGAGGGGCGCATGCGGCGTCCCGAATACGTTGCCGCCGCCACCCGCGCTTACAGGAAAGCCATCGACGGCATTACAATAGCCGAAGAAGATATCGAACTTTTAAAACTCACTTACAACAGGGGCAACTTTACCGGCGGTATGCTCATGGGCGATGAAAACATACTGTACCCCAAACAGCCCAACCATATCGGTATTGAAGCGGGAAAAATAGAAAGCGTATCAAAAGACGGAATAATCATACGCGGAGTTGAGCGCGGCGTTCGGGAAGGCGACCTCGTGCGCGAGGATACGCCGGACGCCAAAAACTACAAAGTGGTTCGTGTGGAACCTGGGCGCGGCCGCGCTACGGTCGTCCTTGACCGGCAGCCCGTCATGAGCGCGGGCAATTCTCTTCTTATCGTCTCCAACCGCGCATCGGACGAGCAGCTCGCGGAAAGCATAAAGTCTAACGTGCGAAAGACGCCCGTGAGCGCCGTGCTTGTTTTGAGAATAGGCGAACGGCCGGAACTGGCAGTCCGCGCTGGAGATGATATGTACACCGCCGTTGGCGGAGCTGCAGTGGAAAGCGCCCACAGCAAACCGCTTACTCATGAACTCATACTTCGCCAGTTGCACAAAACGGGCGATATGCCGTTTTATTTCGAATCAGTTGATATAGAGATGGACGGGTTCGCCTCGCTCCCCGTGAGCGGGCTCAACGCGCTCAGGCGGAAGGCTTTAGACGGACTTGCTAAGGCAGTAATCGGCGGAAGGGCACGGGCCGTTTCCACCGCTCCCTATTGTTTCGAAGGCCCTGCGCGCAGCGGAGATGATTTTGCGAAGCCGCTGCTCGCCGCGCAGGTTTCAAACGCGGAACAGCTCAACGCGGTTGCGGAGTTCGCCGGTCTTATTTACCTGCCAGTCCAGCTCGATTTTGATTGGGGCAGCGGCGCGCTGCCTCCCGTAACCGGCGTCTACCCCCCTATAGCAAACGATAACGACCTTTCCGCGCTGAAAGGCATGGCAACGCGCTCCGGCAGCCTGCTTGTGAACGGTTTCGTCTCCACCGGCAAAAAGATGATAGCCGATTACGGCTTCAATATAACGAACAGCGAATCGCTCGCGCAAATGAAAGAAGCCGGTTTTTCGCGGGTCACGCTGTCGCCGGAGCTGAACGCGGCGCAGATGCGCTCCCTGTCCGTCCCTCCGGGGCTCGAAACCGAACTCATTGTGTACGGCAGGCAGAACCTTTTCGTTTCCGAATACTGTCCGCTTAACTGCGGTAGAACGTCTTGCCGCCTGCGGGATGAGGCTGTTTCTTTGGGAGACAGGAAGGCGGAGCGTTTTCCGCTCATGCGTGTGTTCTCCGCCACAGGGTGCAGGGTAGCCGTGTTAAACTCCCGCCCGCTCTACATGGCGGACAAGCTTGGCGCTATAAGGGCGGACGTCCTTAGAATGGTTTTCACAGTGGAGAGCGCAAAAGAATGCGCCGCCATTGCCCGGGCTTACCGGCACGCAATCGGCGGCGCGAAATCAGGCCTTTCGTACGATAAAAGCTTTACGCGAGGCAATTACTTGAAGTGAATATCCACCCGCTCCTTGCCAATGTAGAAAATGGCTATGGTGGACGGGCCCGCGTGCGCGCCTATAACAGGGCCGATGTAGTCTATGTATGTGGCTTTAATAGTGGGGAAACGTTCTTTTATTTTTTCTTCCACCCACTTGGCGTCGTCAATGGCGTCGGCATGGCCTATGAAAACCATCTGGCCGTCCGGATTGTCTATATCCTTCTCCATGCGGTTCACCATCTCCAAAAGCGACTTCTTCCTGCCCCTGGTTTTTTCTATCGGTATTATCTTGCCCTCGTTGTTAAACGAGAGCACGGGCTTTATGTTCAGCATCGTTCCCAAAAAGGCGCTGGCCCTAGATACCCTGCCGCCCCGCCTCAGGTATTCGAGGCTGTCCACGGCGAACCAGTGTATGATTTTAAACTTTAATTTGTCGGTGTATTCGCAAGCTTCCTCGAACGAAGCGCCCCCGTCGCGTTTTTGTATGGCGTAGTATACTAAGAGGCCGTGGCCGGGAGAGGCGGAAAGGCTGTCTATAATAGCGATCTTCCTGTCAGGATACTTCTTTTTAAGGGAGTCGGCCGTGAGGAGCGCGTTATTGTACGACCCGGACAGGCCGGACGAGAATTCAATATGGATTACGTCCTTTCCACTTTCGAGGAAGGGCGTGAAAAAGTCCGTGTATCTTTCAGTATTGACCATGGAGGTGGTCGCTACGGCTCCCGCCCTCATCTTCTCGTAAAAATCATGAATGCCCATTGAGCTCTCGCCTTTATCGTCGTAATACTCTTTCCCCTCGATAAAGTATTGGTAAGGGAGCACGGTTATTCCGTTCGCCTTAGCGAATTCGTTGTTAAGGTCATAGGTAGAACTGCATGTAATTACATAATCTGCCATGTGGCCGCTCCTTTTGTGTTTGTTTTTAGTTCTGCTTTAACTTTTATTGTATAGAGTTAAAGTGCAAAAATCAAGCGTATAATAATGTATATAAAATACCGCGCCGTATTCCGGCGCATAGCGGCCTTTATGTCCATGTAGCACGACGCTTATAAATCGTCCGCGTCCTGCTCCGGCGGCTCACACCCTGTGGACATGCCTATGTAACTGCCCATTACGTCATTATGCCCCTCGAACCACGCCTCCACAACCATTTGAGCGGCGTCGTTCGGTTCCATATCTTTCAATTCGTCGCGTATGCTATAGTTCACAGCGTCTCACCTCTATTACATTATAAACCAATAGCCCGGCGTTCAATCCTCCCTCGCCGCCGCGCCCGGCCTCGGACAAAAGTATTTCACAAATTTTTCCGCC
This sequence comes from Christensenellaceae bacterium, assembly GCA_031556555.1. Classification (GTDB taxonomy): domain Bacteria; phylum Bacillota; class Clostridia; order Christensenellales; family Christensenellaceae; genus UBA5399. The sequence continues at coordinate 184 of JAVBSU010000209.1, read as the reverse complement.
GTGGTATAATACAAACAAGTTTATAGGCCATTAAAAATAAATATTTCGAATGGAGAGAATAGGCTATGTCAAAAATAACCAGAGCATACGAGCAGGCAAAGGAACAGTTTGAGGAGACAGGCGTCAACACGGACGATGCCATAGCGGCGCTGGAGAAAGTGGAGCTTTCGCTGCACTGCTGGCA